>CAMLJW010000207.1 GCA_946480485.1 uncultured Streptomyces sp.
GTCGGCGCCGCCACCGAGGTGGAGCTGAAGGAGAAGAAGCACCGTCTGGAGGACGCCATCTCCGCGACCCGTGCTGCGGTCGAGGAGGGCATCGTCTCCGGTGGTGGCTCCGCCCTGGTCCACGCCGCCAAGGTCCTCGAGGGCAACCTCGGCAAGACCGGCGACGAGGCCACCGGTGTCGCCGTCGTCCGCCGGGCGGTCGTCGAGCCCCTGCGCTGGATCGCCGAGAACGCGGGCCTCGAGGGCTATGTCATCACCTCCAAGGTGGCCGACCTCGACAAGGGCCAGGGCTTCAACGCCGCGACCGGCGAGTACGGCGACCTGGTGAAGCAGGGCGTCATCGACCCCGTCAAGGTCACCCGCTCCGCCCTGGAGAACGCCGCCTCCATCGCCTCCCTGCTCCTCACGACCGAGACCCTGGTCGTCGAGAAGCCGGCCGAGGAGGAGCCGGAGGCAGCGGGCAGCGGCCACGGCCACGCCCACTGAGCGTCGAAAGCGTCGACCTCCAGGGCGGTACGTTCCTGACGGACACCCGACGAAGGCCCGGTACCCCGAGCTCGGCCCGAGCTCGGGGTACCGGGCCTTCGCGCTGCCGGCCTTCATCGGATACCAGCCGAAAGCCCGGGTACCCCGCACGAACGAGGACTTCCGGCCCGCTTGCCGAGAGCAAGCACCGGACGCCGCTCCTTGACCGGCGAACGTTTCCGGCCGAGGCACGGGCCAGATCTTGTCGAACTAGACCTCGTACTGGTCGAGCACGCCGAGCTGGGCCATCAGCCCCAGCCGGTCGTACTGCCACCAGCCCTCGACGATCTTGCCGTCCTCCTGGCACCGGAAGATGGTCGATCCGGTCATGGCGACGTGTTCGCCGCTCGCCGGAATCCCCAGGAAGTCGCCCTTGTGGGTGCCGTTCCAGGTCCAGCGCGTACAGACCCGGTCGTTCTCTGTGATCTGGTCCTCGACGGTGAAGGCGAAGTCGAACGCCCCGCGCCACATCTCCATCTCGCGCCGGAACGCGTCCAGCCCGAGGACGTCCTGCTCGTTGGAGGGATCGTGATCGTGGTAGTTCTCCGCGATCAGGTCGTTGAGCGGAGACAGTTCACCCTTCGCGGCCACCGTCTCGAAGAACCTGCGGATGTTGGCCGCGTACAGCTGCTCGTCACGCACCACGTCCAGGTCCGTGAACGTCGGCATCTCGTCGCAGAGCGCCACCATCTGCCGGAAGACCTCGTCCGTTTCGGGAAGATTCGAGTTCCGCATCGCATCCTCGTACGACGGGAACTCGACGATCTCAATGATGTGCGACGAGTCGGACCGGTCCTTGCCGATCAGATTGTGCGTGGCGGTCCGCTTTCCCTTGGTCCGCTCGACCCACGTGTCCATGAGCCGATTCATCTCGTCGAACCGGCTGGTCTTGCAGTCGATCAGTTGTACGAATGTCATGACGCTGCCTCCCGGCCCCCGGGATATGGTCGAATGCCCCCATTTTAGTGAAAATCACTGAGGGGTGTCTTAGTTGAATGAGTGACTTGCAATGACCGGACGAGAAAGGCCCCGGCACTCGCCCTACCGCGGCTCGTACTTCCGGCCCGTCTTCGAGCTGATCCCCCCGAGCAGCGCCCGCGGGGTCACCTTCACGACACCCATGAGGGCCTTGTAACGCGGGTCGGGGATGGAGAGCGACTTGCCGCGAGCCAGGTCCGCGAGGGCCGCTGAGACCAGTTTGTCGGCGTCGAGCCACATCCACTTGGGGACGTTGTCCGTGCTCATCCCGGCGCGCTCGTGGAACTCGGTGCGCACGAAGCCGGGACACAGGGCCATCAGGCGGACACCGGAACCGGCCAGGTCCTTCGCCGCGCCCTGCGTGAACTGCACGACCCAGGCCTTGGACGCGCCGTACGTACCGCGCGGCACGAACGCGGCCACCGACGCGACGTTGACGACACCCCCGCGGCCACGTTCCCGCATCGACTCCGTCGCCGCCGAGGTCAGCCGGAGCACCGCCTCGCAGTGCACCTTGAGCATCTTCAGCTCGTCCGCCATCGATACGTCCAGATAGCGGCCCTTGTTGGCGAAGCCCGCGTTGTTGACCAGCAGGTCGACCGGGTTCCTGCGGTCCGAGAGGCGGTTGGCCACCGCCTCGATGCCGCCGTCCGTCGCCAGGTCGGCCGTCAGCACCTCCGCCTCGATGCCGTGCCGGTCGTGCAACTCGGTCGCCTGCTCGCCGAGCCGCTTCGTGTCACGCGCCACCAGCACGAGGTTGTGGCCGTCGGAGGCCAGGCGCCGCGCGAAGGCGGCGCCGATGCCCGCGGTCGATCCCGTAATCAGAGCCGTTGTCATGGGCCAAGATTATTGACTCCCACTCCAGATCACCGGATTCCCGGGCTCCGTTCGCCGGCCGAACCGACGGTTCCGAACACCGACCGCACGATGCGTCAGCTCTGCCCCCGCGCATGGACACTCAAAGACGCGACGCGATATTCCATGTCACGTCCAAGGCTTGCTTATACTCAAAAGGTGATCGAGGCCCGTCATCTCCGTGTGCTGCGCGCGGTGGCCGCCACCGGTTCCTTCTCGGCGGCCGGGCGTGAACTGGGATGCACTCAGCCCGCCGTCAGCCAGCAGATAAAGGCCCTCGAAGCCTCCGTCGGTACGCCGCTGCTGGTCCGCACGGGCCGGGAGATGCGCCTGACGCAGGCCGGCGAGGCACTCGTACGCCATGCCGTGGGCATCCTTGCCGGCCTCACGGCCGCCCATGAGGAGGTCGTTGCCATCGCGGGTCTGCGCGCAGGCCGCGTCCGCCTGGTCTCGTTCCCCAGCGGCAGCTCCACGCTCGTACCGACCGCGCTCGCCGCCCTGCGCGCCGCGCACCCCGGCACCCGGGTCCTACTGGAGGAGGCCGAGCCGCCGAAGTCCGTCGAGATGCTGCGCGACGGCGACTGCGACGTGGCCCTGGCCTTCCGGTACGAGGGCGCGGCGGGCGCCGAGGAGTGGGCGGACCTCGTGGTACGTCCGCTGCTCAGGGACCGGCTCGTGGGGCTCGTGCCCGAGGGACATCGGCTGGCCCGTGCGGAGTCCGTCGCCATCGGCGAACTGGCCGGAGAACCATGGATCGCGGGCTGTCCCCGCTGTCGCGGCCAGCTGGTCGAGGCCTGCGAGAGCGCGGGCTTCACACCCCGCATCGACTTCGCGACCGACGACTACCCAGCGGTGGTCGGTTTGGTGGGGGCGGGCCTCGGCGTAGCCGTTCTGCCTGAGCTGGCCATCGAATCCGTACGCCCCAAGCGGGCCCGCACGGTGAGAGTGGAGCCGGCGGTCCGGCGGGAGATCGTCGCGCTCACGCTGCCTGACCTGGCCCAAGTGCCGGCGGTTGCGGCCACGCTGAACCAGCTTGCCAGGGCCGCGGCGCGCTGAGAGCAGCACCCTACTGAGGCCAGAACAGCGTCTCCCGGGGCGAAGAGCAGGTTGCGTGCGCGTGCCCGGTGCGCATGTCCGGTGCGCAAGTCCGTGCAGAAACGTTCCTTCAGTTGTTCGGCGAGGCGCTTCTGCCGGGCGCCGACGCCGAGACCAGGCGGTGGCGTGCCCGTCCCATGAGCTCTTCGCGCTCGTCCTCGGTCAGCCCGCCCCACACCCCGTACGGCTCGCGCACCGACAGCGCGTGGGCGGCGCACTCCGCTCGTACCGGGCATCTCATGCAAACCTCTTTGGCCGAGTTCTCGCGAGCACTCCGCGCCGCACCGCGCTCACCCTCCGGGTGGAAGAAGAGCGAACTGTCGACTCCGCGGCAGGCTGCGAGAAGCTGCCAGTCCCACAGATCCGCGTTCGGTCCGGGAAGGCGGGAGAAATCTGCCATAGCGGTGTCTCCTTGCTGCCGTTCTGTGCGGATACGTGCTCATGACCGTACAACGACGATCTAAGGAGATGAAAATATGACTCATTGCGAATCTAGCTACAGACACCAGTAAATGGGAAGAAAAACGGCTGAATGGGGCACGTCTTGTGATGAAATTTTGAGGGTCCGTCCCGGTGTCTGCATCGTGTTCGCACCCTCACGTAGAGTGCCGAAGATGGCTCACGGCCCCGTAACTCTTTCGAGTGACCGTCGTTGAGAGTGCAGAGGCGGTTGAAGGAACAAGCGCTCGGGAGACGGCAGTGTCCGTCGGCGAGTGTCGACCGCACAGGTGACGATTTCGTACCAGCCTGGAGGCTCAAGGTGACGCGCATCAGCTGCGGAGGGCGGCCATGACATCCGTCCTCGTCTGCGACGACTCCCCGCTTGCTCGAGAGGCGCTCCGCCGTGCGGTCGCGACCGTGCCCGGCGTCGAGCGCGTGACGACGGCGGCCAACGGCGAGGAAGTCCTCCGCCGCTGGGGTGCCGACCGCTCGGACCTGATTCTGATGGACGTACGCATGCCCGGTCTGGGCGGCGTGGAGACCGTCCGGCGGCTACTGTCGGCCGACCCCGGTGCGCGCATCATCATGCTCACCGTTGCCGAGGACCTGGACGGCGTGGCCCTCGCCGTGGCCGCCGGTGCCCGCGGCTATCTGCACAAGGACGCCTCGCGCGCGGAACTGCGGGCGACCGTGACCCAGGCGCTCGCCGACCCCACCTGGCGGCTCGCCCCGCGCAGGCTGCGGTCGGCCGAGATGGGCGCCGCGCCCACGCTCACCGCACGCGAGATCCAGGTCCTGGAGGGCATGAGCCATGGCCGGTCGAACGCGGAGATCGGCCGTGAGCTGTTCCTCTCCGAGGACACCGTCAAGACGCACGCCCGGCGACTCTTCAAGAAGCTCGGCGCCTCGGACCGCGCACACGCGGTGGCGCTCGGCTTCCGGTGGGGCCTGGTCCGCTAGGTGAGCGAACCGTCGCGGGGGTACGCCATCCCCGCCCGCCGCACGGCGGGTGGGGCCGAGCCGGAGCGGGGAGCGATGTCGGCCGCTCGGGTCCCCGATCCCCGTTTCCCGGCGGATGCCGCATCCTTGAGGTGTGGAGTTCCTCGGGGACGAGTCGGTCGAGCGGGAGGGGAGGGCGCAGGAGATGAGTTCCGGCGCACCTGCTCATAACGCTTCGGTGCACAACTACGGACGCGGTGCCACGGATCGGACGACGCCAGGGCACCATGGATCGATGCGCGACGACGAGACGACGGTGATCGGTGCGCTCGTCCATCGTGCTGTCGACGGCGACGAGCAGGCCACGCACGACCTGCTCGCCCATGTTCACCCCCTCGCGCTGCGCTACTGCCGTACCCGGTTGTCCCGACTTCCGGGTGACGCACGGCACTTCGTCGAGGATCTGGCGCAGGAGGTCTGTGTGGCGGTGCTCCTCGCACTGCCGCGTTACAGGGATACCGGGCGCCCCTTCGAAGCCTTCGTCTTCGCCATCGCCGCGCACAAGGTCGCCGATCTCCAGCGCGCCGCGATGCGCCATCCCGGCTCGACGGCCGTGCCGTCGGACGAGATGCCCGAGCGCCCCGACGACTCCCTCGGCCCCGAGGAGCGCGCCCTCCTCAGCAGTGACGCGGAGTGGGCCAAGAAACTGCTCGCAAACCTTCCGGAGAACCAGCGCGAGTTGCTCCTTTTGAGGATCGCGGTGGGCCTCACTGCCGAGGAGACCGGCCAGATGTTGGGAATGTCACCGGGGGCCGTACGGGTGGCCCAGCACCGGGCGCTGAGCCGGTTGAGGGCGTTGGCTGAGCAGTAGGTAATCGGCCCTGTGGTCGGCCCTGCTGGAAATTTCAACCGATCCCGAGGTTTCCTGGGAGCTTTCCGGCGGCAAAGGCGGCTCTCTCCCGGGGCGGGGGAGGAACGGGCAGGTCACCCGGCCCGTACGAACCTACGAAGCCGACAGTGCAGCCCAAAGGTCGGAATCAGAGACCGGTGCTTCCCGTTAGCATGGACATCCGCACCGATCAAGGTTATTGGGGAAGGTGTCATGACTGCCAACGTCGACGGAGTGCCCGAGAAATTCGCGACACTCGGGCTGACCTACGACGACGTGCTGCTGCTGCCGGGCGCGTCGGAAGTGCTTCCGAACGCGGTCGACACCTCGTCCCGTATCTCCCGCACCGTGCGTGTGAACATCCCGCTGCTCTCGGCGGCGATGGACAAGGTGACCGAGTCCCGCATGGCGATCGCCATGGCGCGGCAGGGCGGCGTCGGCGTACTCCACCGCAATCTCTCCATCGAGGACCAGGTCAACCAGGTCGACCTGGTGAAGCGCTCCGAGTCCGGGATGGTCACCGACCCGATCACGGTCCACCCGGACGCGACGCTGGCCGACGCCGACGCCCTGTGCGCCAAGTTCCGTATCAGCGGTGTCCCGGTCGCCGAAGGCAACGGCAGGCTGCTCGGCATCGTCACCAACCGTGACATGGCCTTCGAGACCGACCGCAACCGTCAGGTGCGTGAGGTCATGACACCCATGCCGCTGGTGACGGGAAAGGTCGGCATCTCCGGGGTCGACGCCATGGAGCTGCTGCGCCGCCACAAGATCGAGAAGCTGCCCCTGGTCGATGACGCGGGTATCCTCCGGGGCCTCATCACGGTCAAGGACTTCGTGAAGGCCGAGAAGTACCCGAGCGCCGCGAAGGACTCCGAGGGCCGTCTGCTCGTCGGCGCCGCCGTCGGCGCCAGCCCGGAGGCCCTCGAGCGCGCCCAGGCGCTTGCCGAGGCCGGTGTGGACTTCCTGATCGTCGACACCTCGCACGGGCACAACAGCAACGCCCTCAACTGGATGGCCAAGATCAAGTCGAGCGTGGGCGTCGACGTGATCGGAGGCAACGTCGCCACCCGGGACGGCGCCCAGGCCCTGATCGACGCCGGTGTCGACGGCGTCAAGGTGGGCGTGGGACCGGGCTCCATCTGCACCACTCGTGTGGTCGCCGGTATCGGTGTTCCGCAGGTCACCGCCATCTACGAGGCTGCCCTCGCGGCCCGTGCCGCGGGCGTCCCGGTGATCGGGGACGGTGGTCTGCAGTACTCGGGCGACATCGGAAAGGCCCTGGCCGCCGGCGCCGACACGGTCATGCTCGGCAGCCTCCTCGCCGGCTGCGAGGAGTCGCCCGGCGAGCTGCTCTTCATCAACGGCAAGCAGTTCAAGTCGTACCGCGGCATGGGCTCGCTCGGCGCCATGCAGTCCCGGGGTCAGGGCAGGTCGTACTCGAAGGACCGCTACTTCCAGGCCGACGTGGCCTCCGACGACAAGTTGGTGCCGGAGGGCATCGAAGGCCAGGTGCCCTACCGCGGCCCGCTCGTCAACGTGCTGCACCAGCTCGTCGGCGGTCTGCGCCAGACCATGGGCTACGTGGGAGCCGCCACGATCGACGAGATGGAGACGAAGGGCCGGTTCGTACGGATCACCTCGGCGGGCCTCAAGGAGAGCCACCCGCACGACATCCAGATGACGGTCGAGGCACCGAACTACAGCCGCGGCGAGTAGTCACGGCGACGTCGCAACGAGCAGGCGTACGACGTCCTACATGGCCTCCACACGCGCGTGCAGCATGTTCCAGGGCGGTCCCGGGGTTCCGGGGCCGCCCTTGGCGTAGGTGTCGGGGATACTGGACGGTGCTGAAACGAAGAGGGAAAGGCCACACACGTGACTGAGATCGAGATCGGGCGCGGCAAGCGCGGCCGCCGGGCGTACGCCTTCGACGACATCGCCGTCGTCCCCAGCCGCCGTACGCGAGACCCGAAGGAGGTCTCGATCGCCTGGCAGATCGACGCCTACCGCTTCGAGCTGCCCTTCCTGGCAGCCCCCATGGACTCGGTCGTCTCGCCGGCCACCGCGATCCGCATCGGCGAGCTCGGCGGCCTCGGCGTGCTGAACCTCGAAGGCCTGTGGACGCGGTATGAAGACCCGCAGCCGCTCCTCGACGAGATCGCCGGGCTGGACGCCGACCGCGCGACCCGCCGCCTTCAGGAGATCTACGCGGCTCCCATCAAGGAGGAGCTGATCGGCCAGCGCATCAAGGAGGTGCGCGATTCGGGCGTGGTCACCGCGGCCGCGCTCTCGCCGCAGCGCACGGCCCATTTCTCCAAGGCCGTCGTGGACGCGGGCGTCGACATCTTCGTGATCCGCGGTACGACGGTGTCGGCCGAGCATGTGTCGGGCGCCTCCGAGCCGCTGAACCTGAAGCAGTTCATCTACGAGCTGGACGTCCCGGTCATCGTCGGCGGCTGTGCCACGTACACGGCGGCGCTGCACCTGATGCGTACGGGCGCGGCCGGCGTCCTGGTGGGCTTCGGCGGGGGCGCCGCGCATACCACGCGTAACGTGCTGGGCATCCAGGTCCCCATGGCGACGGCGGTGGCGGATGTCGCGGCCGCGCGCCGCGACTACATGGACGAGTCCGGCGGCCGGTACGTGCACGTCATCGCCGACGGCGGTGTCGGCTGGTCCGGCGACCTTCCGAAGGCCATCGCCTGCGGCGCCGACTCCGTGATGATGGGCTCCCCGCTGGCCCGCGCCACGGACGCGCCCGGCAAGGGCAACCACTGGGGCATGGAGGCCGTCAACGACGAGCTGCCGCGCGGCAAGAAGGTCGACCTCGGTACGGTCGGCACCATCGAGGAGGTCCTCACGGGCCCCTCACACACCTCCGACGGCTCCATGAACTTCTTCGGTGCCCTGCGCCGCGCGATGGCCACTACCGGCTACAGCGAGCTCAAGGAGTTCCAGCGGGTCGAGGTCACGGTGGCGGACTCGCAGCACAAGCGGTAGACCGTACGACATGAGGGGGGCCGGTCACCACCCGCAGTGACGCCGTTGGTTAATTCGGTCCCTGCTTCGCCCCGCCGAGC
>CAMLJW010000208.1 GCA_946480485.1 uncultured Streptomyces sp.
GCTCTTGACCGTGAAGACATCCTCGGCCGCGGCGCCTGCCCAGTGGCGGGGCGCATTGACGCTCCGTGGTCAGGCCGTGCAGGAGTCCTCAGCATCTCCCTCAACCCCAGACCTCACGGAGCTCGTCATGACCGCTCCCTCTGGCTCCATCGTTCTGGAGCCCGCAGCCCAGCAGTTCGCAGATGCCACGTCCCAGCCGCCGTTCTTGTACGAACTGGGGCCCGAGAAGGCCCGCAAGGTGCTGGACGACCTTCAGGCAGAACCGATTGAGAAGCTCGATGTCGACTCAGAGTGGATCACTGTTCCTGCCGATGTCGGCGATGTACGTGTCCGCATCGTCCGGCCGCGAGGCGCCGCGCCGCCCCTCCCCGTGGTTCTCTATATGCATGGCGGTGGCTGGATCCTGGGCAACGCCGACACCCATGATCGACTGGTGCGCGAGCTCGCGGACGGGGCGCAGGCTGCGGTCGTGTTCGTCGAGTACACCCGCTCTCCCGAGGCGCACTACCCGGTAGCGATCGAGCAGGGCTACGCCACCGCTCAGTGGATCGTCCGAGAAGGCGCTGCCCATGGCCTCGATCCGGACCGCATGGCGGTGGCGGGCGACTCGGTCGGCGGAAACATGACGGCTGCTCTCGCTCTGACGGCCAAGGAGCGCGGCGACGTCCGTTTCGTGCATCAGTCCATGTACTACCCGGTCACCGACGCCGAAATGAACACCGAGTCCTACGCCGATCTCGCCACCGGCTACTTCCTCACCGCCAAGGCCATGGAGTGGTTCTGGAGCGCCTACGTGCCCGACCGCGCGCGGCGCAGCGAGATCACCGCCTCTCCCCTGAAGGCCGACCTCGATCAGCTCGCCGGTCTGCCACCGGCCTTCCTCCTTGTCGACGAGGCGGATGTCCTACGCGACGAGGGCGAGGCGTACGGGGCCAAGCTCCGCGCTGCGGGCGTCGACATCACCACGGTCCGTTACGACGGCATCACCCACGACTTCATGATGCTCAACCCCCTCAGCGACACCCATGCCACCCGTGCGGCCGTTGCCCAGGCCGTCGCAGTGCTGCGCGACGCGCTGAGAAGTGGTGTCGCTTCGCCTTGATCTGTGGCGTTCCGTGACTCGGTCGGTGCTTGAGGTGGGAAGGTGAAACGACTGCCAGGCAGGTCAACCGTGTCAAGGTGGCGAGCAAGGACCTCATGGGCTCCGACGGAGAACGTGCGCATCGGACGTCGGGCCGGTTGCCCACGCCTGTAGGCCGCCGGGCGGCCGGAGTGGGTCGCATGGCGGCATCAGTCACTGCGCCCGGCACCGCGATCGGGTGCACTCATGTCCCCCGTCCCGGGTGTGCCGTCGGCGAGCCCGTAACGCAGGTACACAATGCCCTTCGGGCTGGCTGTCGGCGCTTGGAGGAGTGTGACGTTCGTGGGCACCGCGCCATGGTCGAACACCTTCTTCCCCACGCCGAGCACGATCGGGTGCACCCAGAGGTCGATACGGTCGAAGAGTTTCTCGTGCAGGAGGGTCTGCACCAGGTTCAGGCTCCCGACGACCTTCACGTTCTCGTGCCGGTCACGGATCTCGCGCACCGCGCCGGCCAGATCCGGGCCGAGTTGCGTGGACCCGGCCCACGAGAGGTCGGGCTTGCCGCGGGAGGCCACGTACTTCGGGACGCTGTTGAAGAGCGTGGCGATCTCGTTGTCCTCGCCGCTCTCCTGGTACGGCCAGTAGGCGGCGAAGATGTCATACGTCCGCCGGCCGAGCAGGAGGGCGTCCGTGCCCTCGTACGCGGCACCCACCTGGGCCCCGGCGACCTCGTCCAGCAGGGGGGCCTGCCAGCCGCCGAACGGGAACCCCACCGGGTCCTCGTCGGGGCCGCCGGGCGCCTGCCCGACAAGGTCGAGGGTTGCGAACAGCTCGATGTCGATGAGGCCCATGCTGTACTCCCGATGAGTCGGTTGTTTCGGTCGGCAGGTAGACCTGTGGGCGCCTGCAGACTCATCGCTGCGACGGCACCCGGCTCCGTCCTCGTTGACCGCAGCGCACGGTGCGTCGGTCACCACACGTCCCGCGGTCAGTGTCCTCGCGACGCCCGGCAGGTATGCCGTGCGCCGTGATCCAGGCTCGCATGTCTGGAGGAAGCCGTCGCCGTGTGGGATCCGGCGGCCATGGCCGAGCCCGAGTGGCGGACCAAGGTCAGCCCGGAGGGCGAGACCCGCAAGCCCGTGTGCCGTTTCACCGACCTGGACGGAGAAACACGCACCTTCGACCGACTAGTTCGGCGAGCGCCAGGACGGGATCGTGCGCGGGCGGCCCGGCGGGCCACCAGGTGCCGGACCGCTCCCGGTACGGATACCAGCGGCCGTCGCGCCCGTACCGCAGTTGCAGGCCCCGGCCGGACAGTGTCCAGCGGTTGCCACGCACAACGAGTTCGGGCAGCCCCTCGTCCTCCCAGCCCGTCGAGAGCGCCGTGCGCGCCCGGGTGGCGTCGGGCCCCTCGGGCTGCCACGCCTCTTCGAGCACCGCCAGCCCGGCGGCTCCGCCCCACCGCCATGCCTCGACCGCCCGGTCCAGCTCTTCCGGCCGGTCGCAGGAGTCCCGCAGCAGCTTGAGGACCAGACCGCTGCGGGCGATTCCCTCTGTCGACCGGATCTCGGCCATGGCCATCGCTCGCACGGTCAACGGTACCGAGCACAGCGTGCGTGACATGGGGCTTTTGGTGTCAGCGATCGAACGGCCCCGGACCAACATGTTTGGAGCCGAGCTGTATCCCACGCTGTACGAGAAGGCGGCGGCACTGCTGCACTCCGTTGCCCGCAATCACGCGCTGGTCGACGGCAACCAGCGCACCGCCTGGCTCGCCATGCGCGTCTTCCTGCGGCTCAACGGCGTCAGCGCCAGTACCGTCCCGCCGCCCGTCTCCATGGCCGGCCCGTTCGTCGAGGAAGTCGCGCAGGACGACATCGATGTACCGGTCATAGCCAAGCGCCTGTCGGCCTGGTTCCCCGTTCCCTGACGTACGACATCGTGAGGGCCGGGGTGGAACGAGCTTCCGTCCGTCCCGCCGCGCGGTCATGCGTCCAGAGTCCATCCCGACAGTTGACTGTGGATCTCCCGCAGGGCGGAGACGGCCACCCGCAGTTCACCGGGGTCCGTGGACAGTCCGCTGAGTGCCACCTCTGTACGGGCCCGGTAGTCAACGGGAGCACGGGGCAGCTCAGCGGCCACCGCGAGCGCACCCTTCTCATTGAGGAGGAATTGACGGTTGTGGGCGAAGACGACCTGGTTCATGCAGGCCACCGCCCGGTATATGAGTCCGGCGACCTGGACCAGATCGCCACGGCGCGCAGGGGACCGAGCGTTGTCCAACGAGAACCCCGCCTCCCAACCGAACCGAACGATGACGGCGTCCGCGAGCGCGCGGGGGTACGGGTCGACGAGGGCGCGCAGCCTGGCCAGCCTGCCGTCCGGATCGTGCAGCGGCAGGTTGTGAAAGACCTCACCCGCGTAGATCGTCGAGACGAAGCCGTGCGGGTGGCCGGGCTGGTAGGCGGTGGTGAAGGTGCCTTCCGCAGCGTCCCGCACCACCTCTTCGACCCGGACGTGATCACGCAGCAGGATGTCGGTCTTGTAGCCGTCGACCGTCAGCCATACCCCGCCGTTGATCCAAGGCCCCCACTCGCCGTACGTTCCGTGCCCTGCGGGCTTGCCCCGGTCGTCCAGGTCGGCGGCAGCGGCCAGCACCAACTGAAAGTCCGGCCGAGTGGTCGGGTCGTAGTACAGGCCGACATCGATATCGGAGTCGGCCTGGGCGGTACCGCGCGCCCGGGAGCCGCCGAGCACGATGCCCGTGATGCCGGGCAGCTTCGCCAGTCGGCCACAGACACGCCTCAAGGTGGCGGCTGGTTCGGGAAGGTTTGTCATCGCTGGGTCTCCTCTTCCTGCGTCGCGACCGCCACCGTGCGCAGCTCCGCGGTGAAGCGGGCCCCGGAACGGTCCTGTTGGCAAGACCCCGTCGAGATGAAGCGGCATCTCGATGACGCCGATGGCGGCCTCGGGACCTTCGGGTCGCCGGGCGATCTCGGCGAGCATAGTGAGCAGCGCGATCAACCCACGCGATCGAACGCGGGCCCTCGGCCGGAGACTTGTAGAACTGGCTTGGACAGTTCCTGTTCGGCGCACCACGCCCGAGCTGCCCCCAACCCCCTCCGACTGCGGTGCTGACGCGATCGCTTGAAGGCGTAGAGAGAGCGGTTTCCCCATTATCTCCACCGAGTCGGTCAAGGAGTTTCCGGCGCGCGACCGCACGACCCATCGGCAGTTCTGGCTGCAATGCCGTGTAGTTGGCGGCTCGAGTCTGCTGTCAAGGGTCTTGTGTGGTCAGGATGTCGATGCTGATGGCGGCCTTGTAGCTGGTCCGGTCGACGGTGCCCTTGGCGTTGTACTTGGAGATCGCCCGTTTGACGACACGGGGTCTGGTGCGGATGCGCCGTTCGGGCATGAGGTCGGCCAGGACGCGGCGGCCGATGGCGCCGACGAGGTCGATGACGGTGTCGGCGATGACGGTGTCGGCGATGACGCCCGCGGCCTGGATGACCAGGTCGCGGGCCCGTGGCCACACATTGCCGTCGTCGTTGGATAGCCTGTCCGGGCCCAAGCGACCATCGCCGGCCGGAGTCGGCCGGCCGAACTCCGGTTTGCGTGGCCGCGCATGCGTTCAACTCTTGACGAGCGATACATGACTGCGTAGACATGGCGTAGCCATGACAGTGCGGTCAGCCATCATGTCCGTCGGCTTGTGGGCCGCGGGTCTACGGTCCTTGGGGGGACGCCATGACGCGAGGGTCAGGACGGGGTGGGACTTCGGCCGCTCCGCGCAGTGTCGACGTGGCTCGCTTAGCCGGGATCTCGCAGAAGACGGTGTCGCGGGTCTTCAACGCCGAGCCGTATGTCTCTGCCGAAGTGCGCCGACGCGTTCTCCAAGCCGCCGAACAACTCGGCTACCGGCCGAACAACGCGGCCCGGGCGCTGGCCTCCGGACGGACCAGGTCCATCGGAGTGGTGACGCTCGGAACCACCTTGTACGGGCCCGCTTCGCTACTCATGGGGGTTGAGCGCGCCGTAAGGGAAGCGGGATACGCGCTCTGTGTGGTCAACACATGGGAGGGCGACGCGGCAGGTATCGGCAGCGCGGTGGACTCGCTTCTCGACCAGGGCGTGGACGGCGTCATCGTCTCGGAGCCGATCGACGAATCCAGTCCCGACGGAGACTCCTCGGCCCGCCTGGACGTTCCCGTGATCACCGTCGGTGCTGATCTGGCGGCACGGACGGCCACTGAGTACCTGCTGGACCTGGGCCATGCGACCGTGCATCATCTCGCCGGTCCGCAGGGATGGCACGCCGCCCGAAATCAGCTCGAGGGCTGGCGGACTGCGCTCGCCGCGCACGGCAGTCATGAGCCTCCCGTCATAAAGGGCGACTGGTCGGCGGCGTCTGGTTACACGTCGGGCCGCGAAGCGGCCGCCGACGTCGATATGACTGCGGTGTTCGCCGCGAACGACGACATGGCCATCGGCCTGATTCGCGCGCTGACGGAGGCCGGTCGCCGCGTGCCTGACGACGTAAGCGTCGTCGGCTGCGACGACATCCCGGTTGCCGCATACCTGAACCCTCCGCTGACCACGGTGCGTCAGCCGTTCGCCGCCGTGGCTCAGGAGGGCCTCCAGCGGCTCGTGCGGTGCATCGAGAATCCGCAGGCGGATTCCTTACCGGTCAGGCTTCCGCCGGTTGACCTTGTCGTCCGTGGCTCGACCGCACCTCCGCCGCTCGGGGCCATCCCAAGGCGGCGATTATCTGGGCAACGCTCCGTCCCCGCCGGCGGCGACGGACGGCGGTGTGATGGCACGCTCTGAATCCCCATCGAGGCCGTCCGACGGGACCCGTTCCAAGGAATCGGCAAGCCCGAGCCGCTCAAGTACCACCTGCCCGGCGCCTGGTCGCGACGGACTGACGACGAACATCGCCTGGTCTATGTGGTCATGGACAACGAGATCATCGTTATCGCGGCGCGTGTACCACTACTGAGGGCACCGGCGACGGTCCGGATGCCGATCCGATCGAGGGCTGCCTTTATCTCACGGGAGTCGATGGCCAAACCGCACCTGCCCGGACTCTTTTGCTAGATTCATTGCATCTAAGAGGCTGCTCGGCTTAATCTGGCGCACATGCAGTCATATACCATTGGACGGGCGGCTCGCCTCCTCGGGGTCAGTCCCGATACCGCGCGCCGCTGGGCTGACGCCGGCCGGGTCGCGACCCACCGCGACGAAGCCGGTCGCCGCCTTGTCGACGGCCGCGACCTGGCAGCCTTCTCCGTCGAGATCGCGCAGAGCGGCACCGGCGAGGACGAGACCCCGTACACCTCGGTCCGCAACGCGTTCCCCGGCATCGTCACCGCCGTGAAGCTCGGCGACGTCGCGGCCCAGGTCGAGATCCAGGCGGGCCCGCACCGCCTGGTCTCCCTGCTGACCCGGGAGGCCGTCGAGGAGCTGGGTCTGGAGGTCGGTATACAGGCCACCGCCCGCGTGAAGTCGACCAACGTGCACATCGACCGCGGCTGATTACCGCCGACCGCCGACGGCTGCCGGCTGACCGCGTCGCGCCCGCGGGTCCAAGGATTCCCAAGGAGCCTCACCGTATGTTCCTCGCCCTCACTCTCACCGGGCGCCGCACCGGTGCCGCGGTGCTGACCTGCGCCCTGCTCGGTTCGCTCGCCGCCTGCGGCAGTGACGACGGCACCGACGAAACCGAGCAGACCAGCGGGGCTTCGAGCATGGCGAACCTCACCGTCCTGGCCGCCTCCTCGCTCACCGATGTCTTCACGACCGCGGGGGCGGCGTACGAGAAGGAGCATCCGGGCATGAAGGTGACCTTCTCCTTCGCCGGATCCCAGGAACTGGCCGCGCAGGTCGAGCAGGGCGTCCCCGCCGACGCGCTCGTCACCGCCGACACGAAGACGATGGACGGGCTTCGGGCCGACACCGGCACCCCGACCGTCATCGCCAGGAACCGGCTGGCCATCGCCGTCGGCGCGGGCAACCCGAAGAAGATCGAGGGCCTGGAGGACCTCGCCGGCAGTGATGTGAAGGTCGTGCTCGCGGCGCCCGAGGTGGCGGTCGGCCGCTACAGCAGGCAGGTCCTGAACGACCGGAACATCACCGTGAAGCCGGTCTCCGAGGAGCCCAGCGACCGCGCGGTGCTCAGCAAGGTCGAACTCGGCGAGGCGGACGCGGGCCTCGTCTACAAGACCGACGCCGCCATCGCCGCGGACCGGACCGACGCGGTCACGATCCCCGACGACCAGAACGCCATCGCCTCGTACCCGGCGGCCACCCTGAAGGAATCGCAGCACTCCACGGCCGCCGCGGCCTTCGTGAAGTGGCTGTCCTCGGCCGAGGCCCAGCGGATCCTCCGCGCCGCGGGCTTCGAGAAGCCGTAGCCGTTGGTGACGGTGACGAGAGGCATCAGGCGCAAGTGATGAGAGGCATCAGGAGCAGTCGACCGGGCTCCCGGAACAAGCGCACCCTCGCCTCCCGTACGCCGCCCCTCCCGCTGGCCCTCCCCGCCCTGCTCGCCATCGCGTTCCTGCTCCTCCCGCTGGCCGGCATCCTGGCCCGCACCGACTGGGGCGACCTGGGCGGGCACCTGAGCAGTCCGGGCACCAGCGAGGCGTTGCGGCTCTCGCTGGTCGTCTCTTTCTGGTCGCTGGGGCTGTCCCTCGTTCTGGGTGTGCCCCTGGCCTGGCTGCTGGCGCGTGTGCCGTTTCCCGGCAAGGCCTTCGTCCGCTCGCTCGTCCTGCTGCCCATGGTGCTGCCGCCCACCGTGGGCGGTGTCGCGCTGCTGCTCGCCTTCGGCCGGCGCGGGCTGCTCGGGCCCTGGCTGGAGGACACCTTCGGCGTCACACTGCCGTTCCACACCTCGGGCGCGGTCGTCGCGGCCACCTTCGTCGCGATGCCCTTCCTGGTGATCAGCCTCGAAGGGGCGATCGCCGGGCTGTGGCCACGTTACGAGGAAACCGCGTCCTCGCTCGGCGCCTCGCCGGTACGGGTGTTCGCGACGGTCACCCTGCCCATGGTGGCCCCCGGCCTGATCGCCGGAGCCGCGCTGACCTGGGCCCGCGCCCTCGGCGAGTTCGGCGCCACCATCACCTTCGCGGGCAATCTCCCCGGCACCACCCAGACCCTGCCCCTCCAGGTGTACCTGCTGCTCCAGGACGACCCGGAGGCCGCGACCTCCGTCTCGCTCCTCCTCCTCGCCATCACGATGACGGTGCTCGTCGCACTGCGCGGCCGCTTTACGGGTACGCCGGGCAGCGCCCGCTTGAATGCCCCCAAGTCAGCCGTGGACGGGGGGAGTCCACCGGTGGACGGCCCCGAGCCCCTGGCTGGGAACAGGGAACGCGCGGAGAAGGAAGGCCCGGACAGTGATCGCCCGGACAGTGATCCCAGTGATCGCCCGGACATGGAACGCCCGGACATGGAACGCCCGGACGGCGAGCGCGCGGACCGCGAGCGCCCGGACAAGGAACGCTGGTCCCTGCACGCCGATGTCACCGGCTTCAATGAGCTCGTCCTGGACGCCGACCCCGGCACCACCATCGCCGTCGTCGGCCCCAACGGCGCCGGCAAGACCACCCTGCTGCGGGCCCTGCTCGGTCTGACCCCGCGCGCCCACGCCGGGCTGCGCCTCGGGACCACCGACGTCACCGACCTGCCTCCGT
>CAMLJW010000209.1 GCA_946480485.1 uncultured Streptomyces sp.
CACTCCGCGGACCCCGCTCGGCGCCACGATGGTCTCCAGCGAGGGTGCCTGCGCCGCCTACTACCTCTACCGGCGGACACAGGACCGGACCCACCTGTCAGCAACTCCCGTAGCAGCAACTCACGCACCGCAGAAGGAGATGAACTCCGTTGGCTGACACGGCCGTCCCGGCGAGCGTGGATCCGTCGACGTGGTCCTGCCCGGCCCCACTGCGTGACCAGCCGGTCGTCGTGATGGGACACGGCGGCGGCGGCGCGCTGTCCGCGGAGCTGATCGAGCAGGTCTTCGCCCCCGCCTACGGCAACGAGATCCTGTCCGCGTTCGGCGACTCCGCCGTCGTACACCTGGGCAGCGCCCGCCTGGCCTTCTCCACCGACTCCTACGTGGTCAGGCCCCTGTTCTTCCCCGGAGGAAGCATCGGGGACCTGGCGGTCAACGGCACCGTCAACGACCTGGCCATGAGCGGAGCCGTGCCCGCCTTCCTGTCGGCGGCAGTCGTCCTGGAGGAGGGCGTGAACATGCGCGTGGTCGACCGGGTCGCCCGTGCCATGGGCGCGGCCGCGCGGGCGGCGAAAGTCACCATCGCCACCGGGGACACGAAGGTCGTCGAGGCTGGACACGGAGACGGCGTGTACGTCACGACCTCCGGGATCGGGGTGGTCCCGGACGGCGTCGACATCCGCGCCCAGCGCGCCACGCCGGGTGACGCCGTCATCGTCAGCGGCCCGATCGGCATGCACGGTATCGCCGTCATGAGCGTGCGCGAGGGACTCGAGTTCGGTGCCGAGGTGGCCAGTGACACCGCCCCACTCGCCGGCCTGGTGGCGGCCATGCTGCGCGTCACCGCGGACATCCACGTGCTGCGGGACCCGACCCGTGGCGGTCTCGCCGCCTCACTCAACGAGATCACCGGCGCCTCGGGCACCGGCGTGCGACTGACGGAGCGGACCATCCCGGTACCGGAGGCCGTCGCCAACGCGTGCGGGTTTCTCGGTCTGGACCCGCTCTATGTCGCCAACGAGGGGCGGCTGGTCGCGTTCGTGCCGCGGCAGTCGGCCGACGCGGTCCTGGAGGCGATGCGGGCACATCCGCACGGGGCCGACGCCGCGCTCATCGGTGAGTGCGTCGCCGACCACCCCGGCACGGTGGTGGTGTCCACCGCACTCGGCGGCACCCGGGTCGTGGACCTGCCGCTCGGGGAGCAGCTGCCGCGCATCTGCTGAGCTGCCGGCGCTCCGATCACCGTCTCGGCCAGGCCGTTCAGCCGCTCGCCTCGGCGAAGTCGACCCCGGTGATCTCCAGCTCGCGCCCGCTGCGCAGTCCCTGGGACGGTCGGTCGCAGCGCGGGCACCAGAAGAACGGCGGTACGCCCACCGCGAACTCCTCGGCGCACGGCCCGCAGTAGGCGACGGCGGCTACCTCCTCGACCACCAGGTCCGCCGCCGCCAGCGCCGTCCCGCCCCGGGCCACCTCGAACGCGAACTCCAGCGCCGCGGGTACCACGCCGGACAGTTCGCCGACGCGCACGTTCACGGTGGAGACCGCGTTCGGGCCGTGGTTCCGGGCGACCTCGTCCGCCTGCTCGACGATCGCGGTGGCGATCGACAACTCGTGCACGGTCGTCACCGCGGGTGTCGGGAGCCGGACGGGAAGGCGGCCATCCGCCAGATCCGGACCTCGCGCACCAGTCCCGGGATCTCCCGGATCAGCAGGGCCAGTGCCGCCCCTCCGACGAGTACTGCCTCGGCGGTCAGTACGCGTCGAGCCGTCAGCTGTGCCATGTGGTGCTCCTCACCCCGGTGGAATGTTCGGCATGACCTTCATGATCGCGTTGTGCTTCTTCCAGTGGACGCCCGTCGAACGCCGCGCGTCGGCGGTGCCGTCCCTGTGGTGTCCGGCCTGGAGCCCATAGGGCCCCTTGTTGCCCTGGTGGAGGCCGAGGACATGGGTGGGCGTGTCCGGCTTCACATGCGGCTTTCCGACCCTGATCCTGCCCATCACGTGCTCCTCGTGGTTGTCGTGGTTGTCGTCGTGGTGAGGTCCGCGAAGAACCTCTCGACGGCGGGCCACACCCGTGCCCCGCCCGACAGTCCCCGCCACTCCCGTCTCACCACGGCGACCATCCGGAAACACTCGTCGACCGGCACGATCCAGTGGTGCTGCTGCTCACGGGCGGTGTTCACCAGCAGCGCCTCGATGTCGGGTGCCACCGTCTCCAGCTCCGGACATCCGGCGACGACCTTTTGCCAGGCGGCGGCGTCCACCTCCCACCGGGTCGGGCCCGCGGGGCTCGGGTAGTGAGCGACCACCGCGCCGTCGGCGCGCGGCACGAAGAAGGCCAGGCCGACGGGCACGCCCAGCGGCTCGGTGTCCACCGGGGAAAGCCGCACCCGACGCTGCGGGATCAGCCGGTGGTGCCCCTCGCTCGCCTCGCCCCTGACGAACAGCAGCGAGCAGGGCCGGCATGCGCACAGCACCTCCTCCCGTTGGCCGTCGTACAGGTGACGGTGGCCATCCGGGACCGGCGCCCCGCACAGGTCGCACCGTTCCTCGGCCGCCGAGCGACCGCCTGCGGCCGACCCGACGAGCCGGGCCAGGGCGCCGGCGGTGGTCACGACGTCCCCCGGGGCTGTGCACGCCGACGCGTCACCGTGCCCAGGGGCACGAACGCGGCGGCTCGGCGACCGGTGTCGGGCTCCTGCTCGACACCGTCCAACTCGGGGGCCACCGCCAACAGGGACTCGCGGACGGCGTCCATCACCTTGGCCGTCGACGAGCCGCACCCCTTGGCCTGGACGCGCACCCGGGCCACTCCCCCGTCGACGCCGACCAGTTCCAGGTCGCCGCCGCGCCCGCGCAGTTCGCGCCGCAGCCGCTCCACGGCTCGGCTCAACCGGGACAGCACCGGCTCGGGATGCACGCCGTGCAGCACCATGAGGTGGCCGAGGAGTTCGTCGTCCGCCATCGCGACCACCGCCGCGGCGTCCGCGCGGTCCAGTGCGCGGGCCAGCGCCTCGCCGTAGACCTCGGTCAGCGCCCGTGCCGCCTGTAGCGCGTCCCGGGCGGTCCGCCCGGGTGTGCTTTCCAGGCGTTCCAGCAGCTCGTCGATGCGGGCCAGCCGTCCGGCCACCAAGGCGTCGTCGAGCCGGCTCGGGTCAGCCATGACCGGCTCCGTAGGTCGGCGAGTGGACGGTGGTGAGCTCCTTGCCCTTGCCGAGGTACATGTGTACGCCACAGGGCAGGCACGGGTCGAAGCTGCGCACGGTGCGCATGACGTCGACGCCCTTGAAGTCGTCGGGCCCGTTCTCCTCGAAGATCGGCTGCCCCTGCACGGCGTCCTCGTACGGGCCAGGGTTGCCGTAGCTGTCGCGAGGACTGGCGTTCCATGGTGTGGGCGGATATGGGTGGTAGTTGGCGATCTTCTTGTCCTTGATCACCAGGTGGTGCGAGAGGACGCCGCGGACGGCCTCGTGGAAGCCGCAGCCGATCGCCTCGTCGGGCACCTCGAAGTTCTCGAAGACCTTGATCTCACCCGCCCGGACCAGGCCCATCGCCTTCTCCACGAACTCGAAGGCCATCGCGGCCGCGTAGGCGACGAAGTAGGGTCGGGCGCGGTCGCGTTCGATGGTGTTGCTCCACTGGGGGATCTTCCACTCCAGCGTCGTCTCGGGCAGCTTCTCACTCTTGGGCAGCGTGATCCGCACGCTGTGCCCGGTGGCCTTGACGTAGGGCGTGTCGACCAGGCCGTTGAGCGCCGTCGACCACAGCCGGGCCAGCGGGCCTCCCCCCGTGTCCAGGGCCAGGTGCTGGTCGGTCTCCTTCTGGTACCAGCGAGGGCTCATCACCCAGCTGTACTTCCCGTCGAACTCCCGCTTCTGCGGCACGGGCACGGTTGTCTGGTTCCACGGGTGACGCATGTCGACCGGGTTGCCGAGCGGGTCGTGCGTGACGAACGGCTCCTCGGCCACCCAGTCCTCGTAGTAGGAGCTGCCCAGCAGGATGCGCATGCCGAGGTTGATGTCGACCAGGTTGTTGGTGACGAGTTCGCCGTCGACGATGATGCCGGGGGTGACGAACATCGCCTTCCCCCAGTCGTTCATCGTCCCGTACTGGTAGTCGACGACCTCGGCGTTCTGGAACGCGCCCCAGCAGCCGAGCAGGATACGGCGGCGGCCCACCTCCTCGTAGCCGGGCAGGGCCTCGTAGAAGAAGTCGAAGACGTCGTCGTTCATCGCGACGGACTTCTTGACGAAGTCGAGGACGTTCAGCAGCCGGGAGAGGTAGTCGGTGAAGGTGGTCGGCGTCGCCATCGTGCCGACACCGCCGGGGTACATCGTCGACGGGTGGACGTGGCGGCCCTCCATCTTGCAGAACATCTCACGGGTCACCCGGCTGACCTTCAGGGCCTCCTTGTACATGGCGCCCTCGAACGGGTTGAACGACCGCATGATGTCGGCGATCGTCCGGTAGCCGTGGATGTCGCCGCGGGGTGCCGCAGTGCGCTCGGCGCGGGCCAGCACGCCCGGGTTGGTCGCCTTGACCATCGCCTCGCAGAAGTCGACGAACACCATGTTGTCCTGGAAGATGGTGTGGTCGAACATGTACTCGGCAGCTTCGCCGAGGTTGACGATGTAATCGGCGAGCATGGGCGGCTTGATGCCGTAGGCCATCTGCTGGGCGTAGTTGGAGCAGGTGGTGTGGTTGTCGCCGCAGATGCCGCAGATGCGCGAGGTGATGAAACCGGCGTCGCGCGGGTCCTTGCCCTTCATGAACACCGAGTAGCCGCGGAACAGTGACGAGGTGCTGTGGCACTCGACCACTTCACGGTTGGCGAAGTCGATCTTCGTGTAGATGCCCAGGTTGCCGATGATCCGGGTGATCGGGTCCCAGGACATGTCCACGATCTGGGCGGGTTGACGCCCGGTGGTCCCCGCCCGGTCCTCGGTCTGTGTCATGTCACTCCTCGCTGCGTGTGGTGCGGTGGTGTCTCAGGGCCGCCAGTACGGGTCGTAACCGCTGGTCAGTGCCGGTTCGTTGTGGTGCCACTTCGGTTCGCGGTTGACGGCCATGCTGGTGATGCCGCGCATCCGGCGGATGAACGCCCCATACGGCTTGATGAGGAGCGACGACATGGCGGCGCCGGTGGGCTCGTCCATGAAGGGCATGAAGGCGTCGGGGAAGCCCGGCATGGTGCAGCCGATGCAGATGCCGCCGACGTTCGGGCAGCCGCCCACCCCGGACATCCAGCCCCGCTTCGGTACGTTGCAGTTGACGACCGGTCCCCAGCAACCCACCTTCACCTGGCACTTGGGAGCGTTGTAGTCCTTGGCGAAGTCGGCCTGCTCGTAGTACGCCGCCCGGTCGCAGCCCTCGTGCACGGTTTTCCCGAACAGCCACTGCGGGCGCAGCATGTGGTCCAGCGGGGGCGGCGGGGCCGCGCCGGCCGCGTGGTACAGCACCCAGACCAGGGTCTCCATGAAGTTCTCCGGCTGGATCGGACAGCCGGGGACGTTGACGACGGGCAGCGCTCCCTGGGTCTTGAAGTCCCAGCCCAGGTAGTCGGACAGACCCATCGAGCCGGTGGGGTTGCCCGCCATCGCGTGGATGCCGCCGTAGGTCGCGCAGGTGCCGGCGGCGACGATCGCCCAGGCCCTGGGCGCCAGTTGGTCGATCCACCAGTTCAGCGTGAGCGGTTCACCGGTCTCCAGGTCGTTGCCGAAGGAGGTCCAGTAGCCGTCGCCCGCGATGATGTTCTGGTTGGGGATCGAACCCTCGATGACCAGGATGAAGGGCGCGAGTTCACCGCGGGCCGCCGCCCGGTAGGGGGCGAGGAAGTCCTCCCCGCCCTCACTGGGCGAGAGCACCTTGTTGTACAGGTACACCTTCGGCAGCCCAGGCACCAGGCCGAGGACGACGTCCTCGATCGACGGCTGCCCGGCAGCCGTGAGCGAGACGGTGTCCCCGTCGCAGCTCATCCCCTCGGAGATCCAAAGGATGTGGATCTCGTCGAATCCGTCGCGCCGCTCCGCCCTGCCGGGTTCCTGGCTGACTTCGGTGGTGCCGCTCTCGGTGGTCATGTCCTCGGCCTTCCCTGCAGTCGGTCTCGGAAGCGGTCGTACGACGCGGCCACCGGCCCGGCGAGGGTGAGGGCGGGAGGGTGATCCGGAGCATGCGGGTGGGGCCGGGTCGGCGCGCTCTGCTTGGCCTTCGTCAGAAGCTGCCCAAGTTCGTCCAGGTCCTGCTGGGACACGGCCGCGCGCACCCGCGGCATGAACTCGTCCTCTTCTTCGCGCACGTGCTCCTCGACCTCGCGGCGCAGCTGTGCGACGAGGTCGCCGGTGCGCTCGTCGCCCTCCGACAGCCGGTCCAGTGCGAGCAGCGTCTTCTTGACCGCCATGTGTTCGCCGAGGTGCTCGTCGATCTCCTGCGCACCGTCGGGGAGGACCTTCTTCGCCAGCGGATAGACGAACATCTCCTCCAGGGCGGCGTGCTTGGACAGTTCACGGACGAGCAGTTCGACCACGGCTCGCCGCTGTGTGTCGGAGGCGGCGGCGTGATAGTTGCGGAACAGCTGCTCGACCATGCGGTGGTCGTGGGTCAGTACCTCAAGGGCGTCCATCGCACCTTCCCTCGTCCGCGGCGGCGGTCAGTGGCTGGAGTTCGTGGGGGCGGAAGTAGCGGAAGCGGCCGTACCAGGTGTCGAGTTCGGCGGCGGGATCGTCGTCGAGTGCGACGGCGAGGTGCACGCTGCCGTCCACGTCGTGGAAGACGGCCTCCACCCGGGCGGTACGGCCGGTGAGGAACATGTCCTGCGCGTCGGCCCCCCGCCCGGCCGGGCGCAGGCGTACGGGGCTGCCGGCCGCGACCGGTACGCCGTCGACGAGCACGCTGTCGGTCGTGGGAGACAGCCCGTCGTCGCCGCCTTCCTGCCACCAGGGGACCGTGGTGCGCGGCGCGGCGCCGTCCGGAGTGACGGCCGGGGTCTGCCGGACCGACGAGGTGGGGTGTGCCAGGTCGCCGACCGATGCCACCTGGCTTGTGGGGGCCAGCGACCGGATGGCTCCGTGCAACCGCGAGAAGACCTCCGGCGGCATGGTCTCGACCCGGTCCAGAATCTCCGCGGCACGCGGATCGGTGGCCCGGGCCTCGCGTTTCTCCTCGTCCGTCAGAAGCAGTGTGCGCAGGGTCAGGATCTCGTCGATCTCCGCGGCATCGTGCAGGTCGCCCGGACTCTCGGGAGCGACCTGGGGGTGGTCCGGCAGGATGATGGGGGACGACAGCAGCGCGTCGCCGCGGCTGGGCTCGCCGCCGAGGACGGGGAACGTGTACACGTTCCGGCAGTCGCGGACATGCCGCTCGTACCCGCTCGGCGGGTCGATCAGGGACAGAAACTCGACGCCGTCCCCCGCGATCATCGTATGGACGGCAATCAGGGCGTGGCGCAGCACGTCGGCGCGCGGCGTACCCGTGCCCAACGAGGGCCCGGTGTTCTCCGTGCGAACCCGCAGTCGACAGAGCGCCCGCCCGTCCAAGGCTCCCGGCTCGTCCTCGAGCGGTTCGGCCCCGATGGTCGTCATCGCGTGAACACGGTCCCGTCGGCGCACCACCCGGCCCGCTCCGTCGGCAAGCGTGCTGGTCTCCTGGCCGGCGGGCGACCCGACCAGGACCCGATGGGTTCGCCCAAGCAACTGGGCCAGCGGGAGCGTGACGTCCGCCTCCCGGGGCACGGCCTCGTCGAAGGTCAGATGAACGGCGTCGCCCACTTCCAGCGACTCCACCGGCCGATGGCGGCCGTCGGACATCCGCCGCTCCACCTGCTTGCGCTGTTGTTGCAGGTAACGCACCTTCAGCCGCACCCGCGCCCCGGGAGAGGCCCGCAACAGGCACTCCGTCTGCTGGTACCACGAGTCCACCGAACCGGAGACCCCCTCGAACACGGGGCCGTCCCGTTCGGCCCACTCCCGTGGGGCGAGGACGCCGAACTGCCAGCGCACCCGGTTCTTGGCCGAGGACCGGCGGTAGGGGTAGAGGAGGTAGCCCTCGTAGAAGACGGCGTCGGCCACCGCGCGCAGCCCCTGGAAAACGTCGTCGCAGGACGTCACCCGAGCAGGTCCGCTCCCAGCAATGCCGTCCATCGTCTCGCCTCCTGCAACGACCACGTGCACGTATCCGCACGTCCGAGCCCTGCATGGCGGGCTCGTGAACAACGGCGCCTGCCGAGGTGGGCCTGCCGTCGGCCGACGGCGCGTCATCCCTTCCACCAAGCTCACATCACTCACACCACGCCGCCTCCTGAAGCCCGGCCAGTACCGCCGTTCAGGCGAGGCGCGAGTCGGTCACGGCGGTGCGGCACCGGGAGGACCGCGCCTTGGTGAGCTTCGTCGACCCGGCGACAAGGGACCTGAACGACCATTGCATGAGCATGCATTCATATGCATACTCTTCCCATGTCTAAGGTCCTCACCTCCCTTCCCGCCGGCGAGCGCGTCGGCATCGCCTTCTCGGGCGGCCTCGACACCTCGGTCGCGGTCGCGTGGATGCGCGACAAGGGCGCCATCCCGTGTACCTACACCGCCGACATCGGCCAGTACGACGAGCCCGACATCGACTCGGTGCCCGGCCGTGCGAAGATCTACGGTGCCGAGATCGCGCGCCTGGTCGACTGCCGCGCGGCGCTGGTCGAGGAGGGCCTGGCCGCGCTCACCTGCGGGGCGTTCCACAT
>CAMLJW010000210.1 GCA_946480485.1 uncultured Streptomyces sp.
GCCGAAGCGCTTGCTGTAGCCGTAGGCCCATTCGAAGTTGTCGAGGAGCGACCACACGTAGTAGCCGCGGACGTCCACGCCCGCCTCGACGGCACGGGCGACGGCGTTGGTGTGACCCGTCAGATAGGCGATCCGGTCGGTGTCGTGGACACGGCCGTCGGCGGACGGCGTGTCGGCCTCGGCCGATCCGTTCTCCGTGATGAACACCGGGGGCAGGTCCGTCCCGTACCGGCGCCGGAGCGAGACCAGGAGGTGTTCCAGTGTGTCCGGCGCGACCGACCAGCCCATGTCGGTGAGGCGGGCACCGGGCAGCGCCTCACCCGCGAACGCGTTGTCCATGGCGGTACGGCGGGCGGGGTCGGGTTCACGGTACGAGGCGGCACGCACCACGGCGGGCGTGTAGTAGTTGATGCCCAGGAAGTCCATCGGTGCCGAGATGACCGCCAGGTCGCCGTCCCTGCGGAAGCCGGGTTCCTGGATCAGCTCGGCCCAGGTCTCGCCCTCCGTCTCCGGGTAGCGGGCCCGCAGCAGCGGCTCGGTCCAGATCAGGTTGTGCTGGGTCTCCGCGCGCACCGCCGCCGCGGCGTCCTCGGCCGAGCCGGTGGCGGGGATGACATGGTCCAGGTTGAGGGTGATGCCCGCCTCGCGAACGCCCTCGGCCCGCAGCGCCGCGAGGGCGAGTCCGTGGCCGACGAGGAGGTGGTGCGCGGCGGCGAGCGCGGGAGTGCCCTCGGCCGCGCCGGGCGCGTGGTGCCCGTCCCCGTAGCCGAGGAAGGCACTGCACCACGGCTCGTTGAGGGTGATCCACCGGGGCACCCGGTCACCCAGGGCAGCGCTCACATGGGCGGTGTACTCGGCGAACCGCTCGGCCGTCTCGCGCACACGCCAGCCGCCGCTGTCCTCCAGGGCCTGGGGCAGGTCCCAGTGGTACAGGGTGGCGGCGGGTTCGATGCCGTTCTCCAGCAGGGTGTCGACCAACCGGGCGTAGAAGTCGAGCCCTTTCGGGTTCACCGGGCCCGCACCCGTGGGCTGGATCCGCGGCCAGGCGATCGAGAACCGGTAGGAGCGGACGCCGAGGTCGCGCAGCAGAGTGATGTCCTCGGCGAAACGATGGTAGTGGTCGCAGGCCGTGTCCCCCGTGTCGCCGTCATGCGTTCGGCCGGGGATCCGGGCGAAGGTGTCCCAGATCGACTGGCCCCGGCCGTCCTCAGCGACCGCGCCCTCGATCTGGTACGCGGCGGTGGCGGCGCCGAAGACGAACCCTGGCGGCAGCGAGGGAAAGAGCATGTTACGTAAACCTCTACTGAACTGCGGAAATAGGTATAGACGAGGTTGTCATACATCCGACACAGTGGTCAACGGTCAAGCCGCGTTCACGGCCGCAGCCGCCCCGGACGGCACCGGCCGACCGGACCGTCCCCGCCAGACCTGAAGAACAACGGAACCGCCCCATGCCTCTGACCGACATCCCGCTCGACGACCTGCTCGCCTACCGCGCCGCCCCAATCGCCCCGGAGGACTTCGACAGATGACTGGGAGCGCGCCTTCGCGACGCTGGACTACTTCGACGGGGTGTACTTCGCCGCCCGCGCCACCGCGCCGGCCCTGTTCAGTGTGGGTCTGATGGACCCGATCTGCCCGCCGTCCACGGTGTACGCGGCGTACAGCGTCTACGCCGGCGAGCGCGACATCCGCGTGTGGCGGTACGCCGACCACGGCGGCGGCTACGGCTCGACTCCGCGTGGGCACCTGACCTGGCTGCGCGACCGGGGTCTGGTGGCCGGCGGCGGCTCCTGACCGCATGGTCGGCGAGGACCTTGTCGTGGCCCGGAGCCGTCCGCCGGGGCACGACAAGGTCCCCGGCCCTACCTCAACGGCGGCCCGAACCCGTGTACGTCATGGCTCATCGCGGACAGCGCCGGGTGGGTCAGCTGGCACAGCTGTGAGTCGTCCCAGGCGAGCAGGGAGAGGTCGCGCAGCACCGAGAGGCCCAGTTTCGCGGCGACGGCGTTCCCGGCGACGGCCATGATGTCGTTGTCGTAGAGGATGGCCGTCGGCCGCCCGCCGCGTACGGTCGGGTCGGGTCCAACTCGGCGACGACACGCGGCAGCAGACCCAGGTAGTACCCCTCGCCCCAGGAGTCACCGGCGAGTTCGGGCTCCCACACGTAGTCGCGGCAGGCGACCGCGTACTTGCGCACGTAGGGCAGTTGCTCTCGCCAGCGCGCGAAGAACTCCTTCATCGCCGTCTGCGAGGGCGGGATCCTCAGCCCGAAGTCACCGCGATGGTGGGGCCTGTTGAACGGATCGATCGGCGACTCCACCGCCGCCCCGAACCGCATCATGATCTCGTGTGCGTACCGCTGCTCGAGGAACGCGAAGAACGCGTCGATGTGGTTGAGCTTCTGCCGATTGGTGTGGTGGGCGAGCTTCCCCGGGCCCGCGAAGTACTTGTCGATCTCACGCGGGGTCAGCTGCCAGGGAACGGTGCCGTAGAAGTCGCAGACCTCGACAACAGGCTTGATCAGCTGGTCGATCGTCGACGGCGCCAGCCCGGCCGCGTCCCGCGCCCACTGGTACTCGGTGAGCGCGTCGACAAAGAAGCTGTCCTCGTCCTGAGCGGATATCCGGGCTTGGCGTCGCCGTTGAACGTAACGACATCGGCCAAATCGGTCTCGATCGGGCCAGACCCTTCCTCCGCGGCGCTGAGAGGCGGCACGAGGGTGAGGGTGCGACCTTCGGAATCTGACACAAGCGGAGAGATTACTGGAGTTGCACCTGAGTTCCCAGAGTTACTCGCAACTTCCTGGAGATCGCGAAACGCGCAACTGGACACGCCTCTGACCTGCTGACGAGCACCTTCACCGCCCTGGAGGGTGCTCCGGGAACCTGCGCGTCATCCCCTAAGAACTTGTCGCACAGCACCGCGTTTACCTGAGGTCCAAGAGACCTACTCTGAAAGCATGGACGGGCCAGGAGACCCACCTGAAGGGGCACCTGAGGGCGCTTCCGGTGGCGGCGAGGACGAGTACCGATCCGTCGTCTTCGACGAGTCGTTCGTCCGCGCTGCCCGTCTCCAGGAGTTCTCCGCCCAGGAGCGGATCGCCGACCACGCCCCGGCCGTACGGCGCCGACCGCCGCTGCGCCGCGGCTTGTCCCGGCAGGCGCTGATCCTCGTCCTGCTGATCGCCGTCGCCTTCGGCACCGCGATCTACATGGGTGTACGCCACCCGTACCAGACCCCCGCCGCGAAGCCGCCCGAGCCGCTGCGGATGACGGTGATACCGCTCTCGCCGCAGGACGCGGTGCCCGGCGCCGCCGACGTCGAGAAGCTGTACGCGCACAGCCCGGCCGACCAGTTCCGCATCGGCGCCGAGGGCATCACGATGCCCGCCTCCCGGCGCACCGCCCACTTCACCGACAGCCAGGTCGTCACCGCCCTCACCACCGCGAAGGACTACCTCGTCGAGTCCGCGCTCGACCCGGAGGTGCTCACCGGCGGCACCATCGGGTCCGTACGGCTGCTGCTCGACCCGCGGCAGCTCGGCCAGTTCGACCAGAGCTTCGATCACCCGGCCGCGGACGGGCGGCACGCCCCCACCGGCTGGCTGGTCCGGTTCGACCCCTCCCGGGCCGAACTGGCCGATTCCAAGATCCGGGTGCACGGCACGCTGCAGGCCGCCGAGACCGACTCCGGCACCCTGGAGGTCACCGCCGACCACACCTTCGTCTACGCCCTGCGGCCGGCCGGAGCGGACGATGGGGCCAAGGCCTCGCTGTTCACCGTCCGGCGTGAGCTGCACTTCCACTTCGACCGCGACGACCTGCGGGTGCACCAGACAGAACTCGTCGTCGCGTATGTCCAGGCCGGGCCGCTGGCCTGCGCCGAGGCCACGACGGACCAGCTGCGCCCGCTGCTCGCTGGGCAGACGGCGAAGGAGGGCGGACCGGCCGGCACCGACCCGTACGTGACGGGCAGTGCCACGGCACTGTGCGGGTCGCTGGCGGCCAGTTCCCAGCCACGGTTCTGATCAGCTGCTTCCTTCGGGGCTCTCGTCGTCGGGGCGGTCGTCCCGCGGCCGGTCCCTGGGGGCGCCGCTCATGAAGCCCCCGAATCCGCGCCGGACCCGGCCACCGAGGTCACCCGCGAGGTCGCCCGCGCCGCCCGCGATATCGCTGACCAGCTTCATCAGCGGGTCCCTGGAGCTGCGCACATGGCCGGCGTAGCTGGAGGCAGACTCCCGGAAGGAGTCCGAGACCGAGGTGTCCCGGTCCTCTTCACGGCGCGGGTAGTGCCCGTCCATGATCCGCTGGTAGTCACGGGACTCGGCCCACTTCTTCAGCTCCGCGGCCCGCACGGTGGTGAAGGGGTGCGAGCGCGGGAGGACGTTGAGGATCTTGAGCACGGAGTCGCGGAGGTCGCCTCCGGACTCGTACTCCTCGGCCTGGGCGAGGAACGCGTCCACGTTCATCTCGTGCAGGTGGTTGCCACCCGCGAGCTTCATCAGGCCACGCATCGACGCCCGCAGGTCCTGGCCGACCAGGAGCCCGGCACGGTCCGCGGACAGCTCCGACTTGCGGAACCACTCGCGCAGGGCGGTCACGATGGCCATGATCGCGATGTTGCCCAGCGGGATCCACGCGACGCGGAGCGCGAGACTGGTGAGGAAGAGCAGTACCGTGCGGTAGACCGCGTGGCCGGACAGGGCGTGGCCCACCTCGTGGCCGACGACCGCCCGCATCTCCTCCTCGTCCAGCAGCTCCACCAGTCCGGTGGTGACGACGATGATCGGCTCGTCCAGGCCGATGCACATCGCGTTCGGCTGCGGATTCTGGTTCACGTACATCGGCGGGACCTTCTCCAGGTCCAGGATGTGGCAGGCATCCCGCAGCATGTCGTTCAGGTGCACGAACTGCGCGTCCGAGACCCGTACGGAGTCGGACAGGAACAGCAGCCTCAGGCTGCGCTCCGGGAGCAGTCCGCTGAGCGCCTTGAAAACGGTGTCAAAGCCGCTGAGCCCCCGCAGGGCGACCAGGGCTGAGCGGTCCGCGGGGTGTTCGTACGCCCGGGAGGAGATCCCCTCGAAGCGCCTGCGTCGTCTGCTCGGTACGTTCTCGTGGCTGTCGTCCGGCATGTGGTCCCCCATGCGTCTGAGTGCCTTCTGCGCCCCCAAGGCGAGGTCCAGCCTAGGCGGAGATACCGTGGGCGTGCAGTACAGCGAAGGAGTCGCACGCCATGGAGCACCCCGAAGCCTGGCTTCCCGAGGCCGCGCGCGCCGCACAGCAGCAGGGGCCGGGGAATCTTCTCCGTGTCGTGCTGATCGTGTTGGTCGTCGGCTGCGTCCTGACCGCCTGGTTCCTGCTGCGCGGTTACGAGAGGGACGACTGAGCCCCGGCTGAAGTTCCCGACATCGGAGTCGGTGTGATGCGGGCGGCGGCCCCCGCTTACGATGGCCATACGTCTGTATCCCGCCCACACCGGATAGGTCCTGCCGAAGATGAGCTTCCACAGCGCCGCTGCCCAGTTGGTCTCCATCGCCACCGAGGGCGAGGAGCACGGCGGCAACCACGAGAGCCTGAGCCCCTACCTGACCGGCGGCGGCGCGCTCTTCATCCTGCTTCTGCTGCTGTGGATCACCACCCGCTTCAACCGGGACCGCTGACGGCCGCGCACCGTGCCCCGATTCCAGGTCGGTAGGGTCTGCACGCATGGGAGAGCAGGACATGCCTATCGGTCCGGTGAGCGGCCGGGTGAAGGCGGCCGACGGCCCGTCGAATCCGGGCAAGCGCCGCCTCGGCGTCATGGGTGGAACGTTTGACCCGATCCACCACGGCCACCTCGTCGCGGCCAGTGAGGTCGCCGCGCAGTTCCACCTCGACGAGGTGGTGTTCGTGCCGACCGGACAGCCGTGGCAGAAGTCCGACCGCAAGGTCTCCCCGGCCGAGGACCGCTATCTGATGACGGTCATCGCGACCGCCGAGAACCCGCAGTTCTCGGTGAGCCGCATCGACATCGACCGCGGCGGCCCGACGTACACCACGGACACGCTGCGCGACCTGCGCGCGCTCAACCCCGACACGGACCTTTTCTTCATAACGGGTGCCGACGCGCTCGCGCAGATCCTCACCTGGCGCGACGCCGAAGAACTCTTCTCCCTCGCGCACTTCATCGGGGTCACCCGGCCCGGCCACGCGCTGGCCGATCCGGGGCTTCCGGAGGGCGGTGTCTCGCTCGTCGAGGTCCCCGCGCTCGCCATCTCGTCCACAGACTGCCGTGCCCGGGTCGCCAACGGCGACCCAGTCTGGTATCTGGTGCCGGACGGTGTGGTGCGCTATATCGACAAGCGTGAGCTGTATCGCGGCGAGTGAGCCGAGAGGGGCACCGGTGAACAACCGATACGACGCTGGGTACGGGGGCGACCAGTACGAGCTCGTCGGCTATGACGAGTTCGGGCAGCCTGTGTACCAGCAGGTGCCACCGCTCCAGCAGCCGCAGCCGCAGCCGCAGCCGCAGCCGCTCCGGCAGCCGCAGCAGCCACCGCCGGGGCAGCCGGAGCAACATGCGTACGACTCCTACGGGTCCCAGCGGCAGGCATACGGCTACGACCCGTACGCGGCGAACGGGCAGCAGCAGTCCGCGCCGCCGTACGGCACCGGTCGGACACCGCCCGTCCCGCCGTCGTACGGCACCGATCAGCAGCAGCCCGCCTCCTCGTACGACCCGTACGGCGCGGGTGCTCCGGGCGGCACCGCGACCGCGTACGACCCCTACGGGCAGGCGGCGGGCACCGGCCGGCAGCCGCGCACCGCCGAGCAGACCGCCTACGTCCCGCACCAGACGGGGCGCGTGGAGCGGTCGGAGGGCGGGCCGTCGCAGGACGTGGGGTCAGGCGCCGGGGCGCCTGAGGACCCCGACCACCGCACCGAGCAGTTCGCCTTCGTCGAGGAGCCGGACGGCGACTCGGAAGACGTCATCGACTGGCTGAAGTTCACGGAGAACCGCACCGAGCGCCGTGAGGCGGCCCGGCGCCGGGCCCGCGGTCGGGTCGTCGCCCTGGTGGTGGTGCTCGCCCTGGTCGCGGTCAGCGGCGTCGGCTACCTCTGGTACGCCGGGAAGCTGCCGGGCCTGTCGTCGCACGCGAAGACCGGTGGTATGACGGCCGCCGGCGGCGCCCAGAACCGCGATGTGATCGTCGTCCATCTGCACAACACCAAGGGCGGCGGCACCTCGACGGCGCTGCTCGTCGACAACACCACCACCAAGCGGGGCACCACCGTCCTGCTGCCCAACGCCCTTGCCGTGACGGACGAGGACGGCACCACGACCACGCTAGCCAAGTCCGTCGACGACGACGGCTCCTCCGGGACGCTCGACGCAATCGACACGGTGCTCGGCACGGACATCGAGGGCAGTTGGCGCCTTGACACCCCATACCTCAACAATCTCGTCGAGCTCGTCGGCAACATCGACATCAATACCAATGCGAACGTGCCGGACCCGGACGCGAAGAAGAAGGGTGAGGCACCCCTCGTCAACAGGGGCGAGGATCAGACGCTCAGCGGCAAGATGGCCGTCGCGTACGCCACCTACCGTGGTTCCGGGGAGTCGCAGAACGCTCAGCTGGAGCGGTTCGGGCAGGTCATGCAGGGTGTGCTGCGCAAGCTGTCGTCGGACCCGCAGGCCGCGACGACCACCGTGCAGACGCTGGCGCAGATCCTCGATCCCCCGCTGACCGACAAGGACCTGGGCGCCTTCCTGGCCAAGCTCGCGGACCACGCCAAGGGCGGCGACTACAAGACGGAGCTGCTGCCGGTCCAGTCGAACGGCAGGCTGAGTGCCCAGGCGAGCGACAGCGTGGTCAAGGACGTACTCGGCGGGAGTGCGAAGAGCCCCGAGAAGGACGCGGCCGTCCAGGTCGGCATCCAGAACGCCACCGGCGACAAGGACGCCACGGAGCAGGCCCGTGTCGTGCTGCTCAACGGCGGCTACGCCTTCGTCGACTCGGGCACGGCCGATGCGGCCCAGGCGGTGTCTCGGATCACATACGCCGACGCCGCGAAGAAGCAGGACGCGGTGGAGGTCGCCAAGACGCTGGGGCTGCCGACCGGTTCCGTGAAGGAGGGCAAGGTCGTGTCGAACGCGGACGTCTCAGTGGTGCTCGGCCAGAACTACAAGGCGGGCGGCTGATCGAGCGGTCGTCCGGGCGGCTGATCGAGCAGCCGTAGGTGCGGCCGACTGAGCGGTCCTCGAGTGGCTGACCGGTGCGGTTCGGGGCACAGGGAGGCCCAGGGACATTACTCGAGCATGATCCGTTCATCGCATGGGGTGCTGTCGGCGGTCCGTGAGATCCTTGGGGTAACCCCTTGGGGACTCCCTGACCGCCGACGGAAAGCCTTGTAGTGACCGCCACTGATCGCTCTCTCGAGCTCATCAACACCGCCGCACAGGCGGCCGCCGACAAGCTCGCGCACGACATCATCGCGTACGACGTCAGCGACGTGCTGTCGATCACGGACGCCTTCCTGCTGGCCTCCGCGCCCAACGACCGCCAGGTCAAGTCGATCGTCGACGAGATCGAGGAGCGGCTGAACAAGGAACTCGACGCCAAGCCGGTGCGCCGTGAGGGCGACCGCGAGGCCCGCTGGGTACTCCTCGACTACGTCGACATCGTGGTGCACGTCCAGCACACCGAGGAGCGCGAGTTC
>CAMLJW010000211.1 GCA_946480485.1 uncultured Streptomyces sp.
CCTGCCGGAGAGCAGGATGAAGTTCCTTCATCTGCGGCAGGACTTCGCCGCCTCGCTCGTCGTGTTCCTCGTCGCCCTGCCGCTGTGCGTGGGTGTCGCCGTCGCCTCCGGAGTACCGGCCGAACTCGGCCTGGTCACCGGCATCGTGGGCGGACTGATCACCGGAATGCTGCCCGGCAGCAGGCTGCAGGTCTCGGGTCCGGCGGCCGGTCTGACCGTGCTGGTCTTCGAGGCAGTACGCGAGTATGGGCTGCCCGTGCTCGGCGTCCTCGTGCTGGCCACCGGTGTCCTCCAAATCCTCATGGGTGCCCTCAAGCTGGGGCGCTACTTCCGGGCCATCTCGGTGGCCGTCGTCGAAGGCATGCTGGCCGGAATCGGGCTCGTCCTGATCGCGGGACAGCTCTACTCGGTGGCGGGCGTGAAGGCGCCCGCCTCCGGTCTCGCCAAGCTGGCCGGGCTGCCGGGGATGCTCGCCGACTCCGCCATGTCCGCCGAGGCGCTGGCCTCGCTCGGTCTCGGGGCCGGAACCATCGCCGTACTGGTGCTGTGGAGGCACCTGCCGAAACAGGTGCGTACGGTGCCCGGACCGCTCGGAGCGGTCGCGCTGGCCACGCTCGTGACACTGGTCTTCGGGCTGCCGGTGGCAACCGTCGAGGTGCAGGGTCTGCTCGGCTCGCTCCAGCCTCCGGGGCTCGACGCGTTCGGTGAGCTGGCGAGCGTGGGCGTGCTCGGCACGGTCGCGGCGTTCGTGCTGATCGCCTCGGCGGAGTCGCTGTTCAGCGCCGCCGCCGTGGACCGGCTGCACGACGGGCCGCGGACCGAGTACGACAAGGAGCTGATGGCGCAGGGCGCGGGCAACACCGTCTGCGGCATGCTCGGCGCGCTGCCGATGACCGCGGTGATCGTGCGCAGCGCGGCGAACGTCCAGGCGGGCGCGCGGACTAAGGCGTCCCGGGTACTGCACGGCGTTTGGCTGCTGCTGTTCGCGGTGCTGCTGCCGGCCGTGCTCGCCTGTATTCCCCTGCCGGCGCTCGCGGGCGTCCTGGTGTACGCGGGCTGGAAGCTCATCCCGCTGCGGCAGGTGGCGTCAATGTGGCGCGACCACCGGGGCGAGGCCCTGATCCTGGTCGTCACGGCCGTGTCGATCGTCGCGGTGAACATGTTCGAGGGCGTCCTGATCGGGCTCGGCCTGGCGATCGCCAAGACGGCCTGGGAGGCCTCGCACATCAAGCTGGAGGTCATCGACAAGGGCGCGGGGCCGGTGCAGGCGCACCTGTCGGGCAACGCCACTTTCCTAAGGCTGCCGAAGATCCTCGACAGCCTGGAGGGACTGCCCCGGGACCGGCCGGTGGAGCTTGACCTGTCCGGCCTGCACCACCTGGACCACGCCTGCCGCACCGCCCTGGAGAACTGGGCCGAGCGGCACAGCGCGACCGACCCGGTGAAGGTCACCACGCCGTAGTCGCCCCGAGCGCACAAGGAGTTCACGCCTGGCCCGAGGCTCGACCTGAGCCTCGGGCCAGGCCTATGGTTGGAAGAGCACAAATGGGATGTTTCGGCGACTCGAAGGGCAGGGGGTCGTCATCATGCTTGAGGAGCTGGTGACCGCGGGCGCGATGGTCGGTACCGCCGGGCTGGTGTACCTCGCGGCGGCGACCCGGATCGTCAAGCAGTACGAGCGGGGTGTGGTCCTCCGGCTCGGGCGCCTGCTCGGGGAGCCCCGCTCGCCCGGTTTCACGATGGTGATCCCCGCCGTCGACCGGCTGCACAAGGTGAACATGCAGATCGTGACGATGCCCGTGCCCGCCCAGGAGGGCATCACCCGGGACAACGTCACGGTGCGTGTCGACGCGGTCGTCTACTTCAAAGTGATCGACGCGGCCAACGCGATCATCCAGGTCGAGGACTACCGCTTCGCCGTCTCGCAAATGGCGCAGACCTCCCTGCGCTCGATCATCGGCAAGAGCGACCTCGACGACCTCCTGTCAAACCGCGAGAAGCTCAACGAGGGACTGGAGCTGATGATCGACAGTCCGGCGGTGGGCTGGGGCGTGCAGATCGACCGAGTCGAGATCAAGGACGTGTCGCTGCCGGAGACGATGAAGCGGTCGATGGCCCGGCAGGCCGAGGCCGACCGGGAGCGCCGGGCCCGGATCATCAACGCCGACGCGGAGCTCCAGGCCTCGAAGAAGCTGGCACAGGCCGCCGGGGTGATGTCCGACCAGCCAGCCGCCCTCCAACTCCGGCTGCTGCAGACAGTGGTGGCCGTGGCCGCCGAGAAGAACTCGACGCTCGTACTGCCCTTCCCGGTGGAGCTACTGCGGTTCCTGGAGCGGGCGCACCAGGAGCTGGAGACCGGCCCGCCCGGGAAGACCGGGGAACCGCGAGTGGAGGAACCGCCGGCACAGGAACCGCCGACGCAAGAACCGCCGGCAGAGGTACCGCGGGCAACCGCGGCCGCCCTGGACGAAACTGGGCTCGGCGACGCGGGGCTCGGCGAGGCGGCGTTGCATGAACTGGCAGTGGACGACCCGGCCCTGGACGAGCCGGCCCTGGACGAACCGGGCGCTCCCTTGGCTCCTGCACCTCCGTCCGTCTCATCTGACGATCGGTGAGAAGGCCACGCTGAGCTCTTGGGCTCCTGGCTGACCTGCGAGGAGACCGAGGACCAGGCCGGCATGAACGGCTACACCAAGGACCACGGACTCATCTCGCACCGACGCAGCCGTGGCGGACCGTCGGAAAACCTCAAATGTTGCTCTGAACGTCCCCGCCGACGGGTTCGGGCCCGCATCCCGGGGCCATGAACCCGGTCACGCCGGAACCACAGGTCCGTCGAAGGAGACGACGCACAGGGTCCTGGTGAACCCGTGGTGAAGGGTGAGGGAGGGGACGACGATGCAGCGACTGGGTACGGGAATCGGATGGCGGTCGGAGATCGCCGACGCCGTGGAGCGCATGCCGGGCGTCGACTGGGTCGAGGCCGTGGCGGAGAACGTGTGCCCGGGGCATCTCCCCGAGTCACTGCTGCGCCTGCGTGAGCGCGGTGTCACAGTCGTTCCGCACGGTGTCTCGCTCGGCCTCGGCGGTGCGGAGCGGCCCGACGAGGACCGCCTCACCGCCCTGGCCGAGCGCGCCGAGGCGCTGGGCGCGCCGCTCGTCACGGAGCACATCGCGTTCGTCCGCGCGGGCGGCGCCCTCACGGCCTCCCAGCGGCTGGAGGCCGGGCATCTGCTGCCCGTCCCGCGTACCCGGGACGCCCTGGACGTCCTGTGCGAGAACATCCGTATCGCACAGGACGCACTGCCCGTGCCGCTCGCGGTGGAGAACATCGCGGCGCTGATCTCCTGGCCCGGCGAGGAGATGACCGAGGGCCAGTTCCTGTACGACCTGGTCGACCGCACCGGTGTACACCTCCTCATCGACGTGGCCAACCTCCACACCAACCACGTCAACCGCGGTGAGGACCCTGCCCAGGCCCTCGATGAGCTGCCCGTCGAGGCCATCGCCTACGTCCATGTCGCCGGCGGCTTCGAACGCGACGGCGTCTGGCACGACAGCCATGCCCACGCCGTCCCCCCGGCGGTCCTCGATATCCTCGCGGACCTGGCGTCCCGGGTGCGCCCGCCGGGGGTGCTCCTGGAGCGGGATGACAACTTTCCCGAACCGGTGGAGTTGGAGAAGGAGTTGGCGGCGATACGGCAGACCGTGGACGCACCGCCGTCCTCCTCGCCCGGCGACGCCTCGGAGGCAACGCGGAAGGCAGCGCGGAAGGCAACACCGGAGGCGGCGACGGACGTATCGCGGGAGGCAACGCGCGATATGAACGCCGACCCCGCCCGTCAGCGCCTGGCCCTCGCGCAGGCCGCGCTGCTCTTCGCGCTCGTCGCCGGGACCCCCGTACCCGAGGGATTCGACCGGGTGCGGCTGGCCGTGCAGGCGCGCGCTCTCGCCTCGAAGCGGGCCGACGTCGTGGCCAAGGTCGCTCCGGAGCTGCCAAAGATCCTGGCGGACGGGTACCGGACGGCGTTCCTGACGTACGCGCACGGCCACCCGATGACCGGCGGCTACCGGCACGATGCGCTGGCCTTCGCCGAGTATCTGCTCAGCGACGGCCGCCTCGAAGACACGGGCTCCCAGCGGAAACTGAGGGAGTGGTGGCTGGAGCGCTCGGGCCCCGTCCCGCTGTCGCGGCACCCGGCGGCCCGGCTGGCGCGCGCCACGCGGCGGGTTCTGCTGAGGCGTTGACCCGCCGCTGCTCCCAGACGTCGACGAAAGGCTCTCGACGGCCCTTGACTTCGAGGCGTCGAGCTCTTGACGGGGCCCGGCACCGGCGCATCAGGGTCATAGAACCGACACCGGCGGGCCGGTACTTTACTTCGCCGCATATCAAACGAACATCCCCTTTGTTGCTGACACGCGCCGAAGGGAAATTTGATGAGAGCTGTTGCCCGCTACGCAACCGCGGGGTCCTTGGTCCTGACCGCCCTCGTCGCCGCCCCCGCGGGCAGCGCCCAGCCCCTGCCCGAACCCGGCCGCGCCGAGCGACACGGTGTGGCCGTCGCCGCCGGTCGCGCCGCCGCCGAGGGCATCCTCTTCGGGAAGTGCGCGAAGGAGCAGGACCCCACGGGCAGCCTGCGGTGCGGCACGGTGACGGTGCCGCTCGACTACGCGCACCCCGACGGCAAGAGGATCGAACTGACCGTCAGCCGCGTGCGGGCGACCGGCAGGGTGGGCAAGCGACACGTCCCGCGGCAGGGCTCGTTCGTCTTCAACCCGGGTGGCCCCGGCGCCTCCGGCCTGTACTTCCCGCTGGCCGGTCTGCTTCCCGAGTGGAAGCGCATCGCGGCGGCGTACGACCTCGTCGGCTATGCCCCGCGTGGGGTGGGCCGCTCCGCGCCGCTGTCCTGCCAGGACCCGAAGCGGCTCCTGAAGGGCCCCTCGCAGTCGCCGGCTGACCCCTCGCAGTCGTACAAGAAGGAGCGCATCGCGCAGGCGAAGACGTACGCACGCGGCTGTTTGAAGCGCTCCGGCAGCGGGCTTCGGCACTTCTCGTCGCTCAACAACGCACGCGACCTGGACGTCCTGCGCGCCGCGCTCGGCGAACGGAAGCTGACCTTCATGGGTGCTTCGTACGGCACGTACTTCGGGGCCCTGTACGCGACGCTGTTCCCCTCGCATGTGCGCCGGATGGTCTTCGACTCGGCGGTGAACCCGGACCCGGAGCGCATCTGGTACCGCAACAACCTCGACCAGTCGGTCGCCTTCGAGGGGCGCTGGGCGGACTTCCGCGCGTGGACCGCCCGGCACGACAAGGTGTACGGGCTGGGCAGCACACCCGAGGAGGTGCTGCACAGCTACGAGAAGGCGCGGGCACGGCTCGCCGGCGAACCCGCGGGCGGCGAGGTCGGGCCGGGGCAGTTGCAGAACGCGTTTCTGCAGGCCGTTTACTACGACGACTACTGGCCGCACCGCGCGCTGGCGCTCTCCGCGTATCTGAAGGGCGACCCGAAGCCGCTGATCCAGCAGGCGGGGCCGCATCCGGAGGCGGTGGCCGAGCAGGAGAACGGCAACGCGGTGTACACGGCCATCGAGTGCAACGACGCGCCCTGGCCGACGGACTGGCGCGTCTGGGACCGCGACAACACGCGCCTCGCGCGCGTGGCGCCCTTCGAGACCTGGGACAACGTCTGGACCAACCTGCCGTGCGCGTACTGGCCGGTGCCGCGGCAGCAGCCCCTCGACGTACAGACGTCACCCGGTGAGCTGCCGCCGACGCTGATCATGGCCGCCGAGCGGGACGCAGCCACCCCGTACGCGGGGGCGCTGGAGCTGCATCGCCGGCTGTCCGACTCGGTGCTGTTGACCGAGCAGGCGACGGGCACACACGGTATCGCGGGCGGCACCAACCCCTGCGTCAACGGCCACCTCGAGGCGTATCTGCTGGAGGGTCGGCTTCCGGAGCGCCGCGCGGCGTGCGCACCGCGCCCGGAGTCGGTGCCGTAGGGCTGTGCGTTCTCCCCTGTCAGGCGAGGCCGGCGACCAAATCGGCCACGGATTTGCGGCGGCCCGTGTAGAACGGGACCTCCTCGCGGACGTGCCTGCGTGCCTCGGAGCCGCGCAGGTGGCGCATGAGGTCGACGATGCGGTACAGCTCGTCGGCCTCGAAGGCGAGGATCCACTCGTAGTCACCGAGGGAGAACGAGGCGACCGTGTTGGCGCGCACGTCCGGGTAGCCGCGCGCCATCTTGCCGTGGTCGGCGAGCATACGCCGGCGGTCCTCGTCGGGCAGCAGGTACCAGTCGTAGGAGCGCACGAACGGGTAGACGCTGATGTAGTCGCGGGGTGTCTCGTCGGCCAGGAACGCCGGGATGTGCGAGCGGTTGAACTCGGCGGGGCGGTGTAGCGCCATGTTCGACCAGACCGGCTCCAGGGCGCGGCCCAGCCTGGTGCGGCGGAAGAGGTTGTACGCCTCCTGCAACGCGTCGGCGGTCTCCGCGTGCCACCAGATCATGAGGTCGGCGTCGGCCCGCAGCCCCGACACGTCGTACGTGCCACGGACCGTCACGTCCTTGGCGGCGAGCTGGTCGAACAGCTCCTGCACCTCGTGCGCGTAACCGGCGCGATCCTCGGGGAGGACGTCTCGCAGCTTGAAGACGGACCAGAGGGTGTAGCGGATGACCTCGTTGAGGTCCCTGGCCAGCTTGCCCTTGTTCGGGATCCTGGCCGGGCCGGTGGTGGGGGCGTCGTCACTCATGAGGCTATTCTCCCGCGCCGCCGTGCGCGCTCCGCACCGGGTTCCTGATCGGCTCGTCCAGTCCGCCGCGATCGCCTCCGATCCGGCCCACAAGCTGGTCCACGGCGGCGTTCGCGCTGGCGATGCAGGCCGGGATGCCGACACCGTCGTACGCCGCTCCGCACACGGCCAGGCCCGGCAGCTCGGCGACGTGTTCACGGATCCTCGCCACGCGCGCGTGGTGCCCGACCGGGTACTGGGGCAGTGCGTCGGTCCAGCGCGTCACCCGCGTCTCGACGGGCGCCGCGTCCAGCCCGGTGGCCTCGCGAAGGTCGTGTCGGGAGACGTCCACGAGGTCGGCGTCCGCGCGCTCGAGGACCTCACTCTCTCCGTACCGCCCCACGGACGTCCGCAGGACGAGCAGGCCGGGGTTCTCGTCTGCGATCCAGCCCCACTTCTGGGACGCGAACGTCGACGCCTTGATGGTGCGCCCGTCGATGGGCGGCACCAGAAAACCGCTTCCTTCGGGTAGTCGGATCTCGCTGCGCCGGTAGGCGAGGGTGATCAGGGCCATGGAGGCGTACTCGACGGCGGCCAGCTCGGCCGCGGCGGCGGGCGCCTCGGCACGCAGCAACGACGCCGCCACGAACGCGGGGACCGCGACGACGACGGCGTCGGCGTGCAGGACACGGCCGCCGGCGACGATGCGCCACACGGCGCGCGCGTGCCCCGCACAGTCCCCGACGCCATGCTCCGCGACTACTCGGGCACCTCGACCGGCGCCAACCGCAGGCTCCGCGGCAGACTCCAGTTCCGTCACGGCGGCGTCGGTGACGATCTCGCCGCCCCGTGCCCGCACCGACTGCGCCACCGCGAGCGGCAGTTGGCCGACGCCACCCTCGATGCCCATGAAGACCGGTCCGGTCTGCTGGGCGACGGTCGCCCGGGCCTGGATGGCGCGGACCGCCTCCGTCAACGACGTGTGCGTACGAGCCGCCTCGAAGAGCTGCGGGACGGCGGAGCGCATGGAGATGCGGTACGCGTCGCCCGCGTAGACACCGCCCAGGAGCGGCTCGATCAGGCGGTCCACCACCTCGCGGCCGAGCCGCCGTGCGACGTAGGCCCCCACCGCCACGTCGTCGCCCATCTCCGTGCGCGGCAGGTCGCGGTCGCGCTCGATGCGGTGCAGCCCCGCGTCGGAGAGGACTCCGGAGAGGACGGACGCGTCTGAGGGGACGCCCATGACGTGCCCCTTGGGCATGGGCCGCAGTGCCCCCCGCGTCCAGATCGACGCGGTCGCCGTCGCGGGCGGCCGGAGCCGGGCGTCGAGGCCCACCTCGCGGGCGAGTGCCACCGCCTCGGGCCGCCGGGCGAGCAACGACTCGGCACCGAAGTCGACCCGAGCGCCCGCGATCTCGCCGGGCAGCAGCTTGCCGCCGAGCCGGTCCGAGGCCTCCAGAACGGTCACGCGCGCACCGCCGTCCAGCAGCCGGTGGGCGGCCGCCAGACCGGCGATGCCGCCCCCGATGACGACGACATGAGCCGTGCCCGTACGTGTGTCTGCATTCATGTCTCCACTGTCCCAGATCCCACTGACGCCGCCCCCGCCGCCCGGTGTCCGCAACGAGTCCGGACCGTGACCTCATCGGGACCGGATCCGCCCAACTTCCCGCCCCGCTCCGGCGTCGAAGGGTCGAAGGAACGTCAGTCATCACGACACCCTCGGGGGTACGCCGACATGCAGAAGCGTGGCACCACGTCCAGGCACCGATCCCTACGACCGGTCGAGACCCTCTCGGCGCTGCTGCTGGCCGCCGCCCTCGCGCTCGCGGGATGCACCGGCGCGGACGGCGGTGCCGATTCGACCTCGGCGGCCGAGGGCGCCGCCCACGGCGCGAAGAAGGACGCCGGCCCGGGCGCGGGCGCGGCCGGCAACGCGGACGACCAG
>CAMLJW010000212.1 GCA_946480485.1 uncultured Streptomyces sp.
CGCGATCACGCCACCCTTCAGCGCGATCACGCCGCCCTTCGAGACGGTGTAGCGCTCGTGGTCCCCGGCCGGGTCGACGCCGATCGTCGCTCCGGGCGGTACATCCACGGTCTGGTCGAGGATCGCGCCGCGTACCACCGCATCCCGCCCGAAGGTCAGGGCCGGGGCCAGGGCCAGGGTGGGAGGCGGAGGCGGAGGCGGCAGTGTTCAGGTCCATGAATGCCAAGTAGACCAATGGGGCATCGGGACCGACCCTGAGGGTTGTACCCGGTATCCCCGACCTGGGGATGAGCGAGCACAGTCCGTACTCCCTCGGCAGTAGGACTCTATGCCTGCTCAGGTACGACGACACCAACGCCCTCAACAGGCATCGTGATCACCATGAAAACCGACCGACCGCCGCGCCGGACACCCCCTCGGCCGCAGCGCGCCCGCCACATACAGAGGAGGGACCCGTGAGCGCCCTCGCACTGTCAGTACTGCTCTCGCTGGTGTCCGCCGTCGCCTACGCCGGTGGCGCCATCGTGCAGGAGCAGGTCGCGGTGACGACGCCGGACCAGCCGTACGCGCCGATGCGCCGGCCCGCCTGGTGGGCCGCGGTGGGCCTCAACGGCCTCGGTGGACTTCTGCACGTCGTGGCGCTGGCCTGCGGACCGCTCAGCCTGGTGCAGCCGCTGGGCGCGCTGACCATCGTGTGCGCGCTTCCGATGGCGGCTCTGTTCGTCGGCCGCACGGCCGGTGCGACCGCCTGGCGGGGCGCGATCATGGCGACGGTCGGCCTGGCCGGACTGCTGTCCCTGGTCGGCACGGCCGACTCGCAGTCCCTGAACAGCGCGCAGCGGACGGCGGTGGCCTTGGCCACCGGAGGCACGGTGGTGGCGCTGATGTCGGTGGCCCGCGCGGCACACCGGCACCCGGCGGTGCGCAGCGTGCTGCTGGCGGTCGCGGCCGGTGTCGCGTTCGGCATGTCGTCGGTGTTCACGAAGACGGCCGCGGTGGACTGGACGGGCGGCGTCCCGCTCGGCCAGTTGCCCACCATGGCGGTGATCGGCGTCCTGGCGACAGCCGGGATGCTGCTGTCGCAGGCCTCCTACCGGGGCGCCGGTCTCGCGGTGCCCCTGGCCACCCTGACGGTCGTGAACCCTGTCGCGGCGGCCGCGGTCGGCATCATGATGTTCGGCGAGGCCTTCCGCTACGGCTCGACGGGCACCGCCCTCGCGCTGGGCTGCGGGGTCGTGGCCGCGGGTGGCCTGATCCTGCTGACCACGGAGCGGATCAGCAGCACCGAGCGTACGGAGCCACGCGCGGCGAAGCCCGTCCCAGCGGAGCCCGTCCCGGTTGTGAACCCGGTGGCCGAGAAGCAGGTCCTGTTGCCCGAGCGGCCCGCCTCAGTGGAATCCCTGGTCCCCGACAGGGTGCGGGAAGAAGTGCCCGTCGCGGTGCGGGAAGTCTACGTCGCGGTGCGGGAGGAGGCGCCCGTGGCCGCCCCGGTGCCGATGCCGACGCACGTGTACCTGCGGGAGGACGCCCGACCGGCACATACGGGGCGGGCCCCGCCGGACGGTGGTCGTGACACGTCCGGCGGCGCGGCCTCACCTCCGCGTCACGCCGTGAACCCGCCCGCGCGCAGATAGGAGCCAAACCGCATGAGCACTTCAGCGCAGATCGGCGTCACGGGTCTCGCGGTCATGGGGCGCAACCTCGCCCGCAACTTCGCGCGCAACGGATTCACGGTCGCCCTGCACAACCGGACGGCGTCGCGTACGCACGCGCTGGTGGACGAGTTCGGCACCGAGGGCGACTTCATCGCGGCCGAGACCGCCAAGGAGTTCGTAGCCGCCCTGGAGCGGCCGCGCCGATTGGTGATCATGGTGAAGGCCGGTGAGCCGACCGACGCTGTGGTACAGGAGTTCGCCCCGCTCCTGGAGTCCGGCGACATGATCATCGACGGGGGCAACGCCCACTTCGCGGACACCCGGCGCCGGGAGCGCGAACTACGCGAGAAGGGCATTCACTTCGTGGGCGCGGGCATCTCCGGCGGCGAGGAGGGCGCGCTGCACGGGCCGAGCATCATGCCGGGCGGCTCGACTCAGTCGTACGAATCGCTCGGTCCGATGCTGGAGAAGATCTCCGCGAAGGCGGCGGACGGCGCGCCCTGCGTCTCACACGTCGGCCCGGACGGGGCCGGCCACTTCGTGAAGATGGTGCACAACGGCATCGAGTACGCGGACATGCAGCTGATCGGTGAGGCGTACCAACTGCTGCGCGATGTGGCAGGCTACTCCCCCGCGCAGATCGCGGGCATCTTCCGCACCTGGAACACCGGGCGGCTCGACTCCTACCTGATCGAGATCACCGCAGAGGTCCTTTGCCACGTCGACGCGGCCACGGGCAAGCCCTTCGTGGACGTGGTCCAGGATCAGGCCGAACAGAAGGGCACGGGCCGCTGGACCGTGCAGATCGCGCTGGACCTGGGTGTGCCGGTGTCGGGTATCGCGGAGGCGGTCTTCGCGCGGTCGCTGTCGGGCCACACGCAGCTGCGCGAGGCCTCGCGCTCACTCGCCGGACCGAAGGCCACGCCGCTCGGCGAGTCCGAGGCGGTCGCCTTCGCCAACCAGGTCGAACAGGCCCTGTACGCCTCGAAGATCGTGTCCTACACGCAGGGCTTCCACGAGATCGCCGTGGGCAGCGCCGAGTACGACTGGAACATCGACCTGGGCGCGGTCTCCTCGCTCTGGCGCGGCGGGTGCATCATCCGCGCGGCGTTCCTCGACCGCATCCGCACCGCGTACGACACCCGGCCCGACCTGCCGAGCCTGCTCGCCGACAACACCTTCGCCCAGGAGATCGGCGCGGCCCAGGACGACTGGCGCGCGGTCCTCACGGCCGCGGTCCAGCAGGGTGTGCCGACGCCTGGTTTCGCTGCCGCCCTCGCCTATTACGACGCGCTGCGCGCGGAGCGGTTGCCTGCGGCGCTCACGCAGGGGCAGCGGGACTTCTTCGGGGCGCACACCTATCGGCGGACGGACCGGGAGGGGTCGTTCCACACGCTGTGGGGAGGGGACCGGTCCGAGATGGCGGGCTGAGCCTGTCCCTTACGCGGCTGCGGCCTTACGGGACGGGGCTGCGGTGGCCCGGTGCGGAGGAGTTCCGCGCCGGGCCACCGGGTTGTGCGTCGCTTACGGCTGCAGTGGTCCCGGCTGCGGGATCGGTTCGGGGCCCGGGGGCTCGGGGACCGGGGACGGGCTCGGGTCCGGTACCGGGTGGGGATTCGGGTTCGGTCCCGGCTCGGGCAGGGGCTCCGGGCGGTCGGGGCCCGGACCCGGCGGAGGCCCCGGTCGCGTCGGATCGGGGTTCGGGTGCGTCATGGTGTCCTCCAGCCATGCGAAACGTCGGCCCTGGCCTTTTTCCACGCGTACCCGTGCGCGGCGCGCACACTCACCCGGTGGCAATCGGCGTCCGTGACAGTGTCGGCGGCGGCGACAGCGACCGCACGTACGTGACCCCCGTGACCCCCGTGACCCCGTGACCCCGTGACCTCGTCAGTGACGGTCAGGCCGTGGTGACCGCCACGGACTGCGGACTGCGCCGCGCTTCCGAGCCCGGCACCGGCTCGGAGGGGTCCGCGCCGAGGGCCACGATCCGGTTGTCGGCGTCCACGTGCACGACGCGCGGGCGCAGCGCGCGGGCCTCGGCGTCGGAGACCTGGGCGTAACTGATGATGATCACCAGGTCGCCGGGGTGAACCAGATGGGCTGCGGCACCGTTGATACCGATGACGCCGGAGCCGCGCTCACCCTCGATGACGTACGTCTCCAGGCGGGCACCGTTGGTGATGTCGACGATGTGGACCAGCTCACCGGGCAGCAGGTCCGCGGCGTCGAGGAGGTCGGCGTCGATGGTCACGGACCCGACGTAGTGCAGGTCGGCCTGGGTCACGGTGGCACGGTGGATCTTAGACTTGATCAAAGTGCGCAGCATAGGAACTCCTTGAACGCGGCTCCCTGCCTGCTTTCTGCAGGTCAAGGGCAATCTCCCCAGCGTACAACGGCTCACCGCCGGCTGATGCGGCTACTTTGGTGGAACTACTGCTGACGTCTTGCTGAGTTCGCTGACGTCTGGCCGGCCAGGGTCCACAGCTCGCTCATCGGGCACGCCCCTTCCAGCCGGGGGAGATAAGCGGGATCAGCTTATGGACCGGCACCTGTCATATGCACCGAGATCCCCATCACGTCATGTCCACCGCTGACCCGAGACCGGACGGCTGCGTCTGGCCCGCTGCGTCGTCGACGAGGGCTGGACCTGCCGCAGGGCTGCCGAGCGCTTCCAGGTCTCACCCACGACGGCTCAGCGGTGGGACGGGTCTTCTCCGTGAAGCCCACGGTGGGCAGCCGCCTGGTGGCCCCACAGCGCCGCCGTACTCGGATCGCCTGCTCACATCACGTACTCCGGCCCCGCGCCCGGGTCAGCTGCTTCAGTTCGATGATGGTCGCGACGGCGCGCAGCCAGGTGGCCGCGGTGTCGTCGGCGGCGATCCCGCCCACGAGTTCGGCGCCGGCCCGCAGCCACTCCCGTACGAGGACGGCCGCCTCCCGGCGGGGCAGGGGCTCGGGCAGCTCCGCGGCACGGGCGAGTCCGCCGGCGTGCACGGTGTCGGCGAGGAAGGCGACCGAGCGCGGCTCGGTGCCGAGTCGGTCGAGGATGACGGCCGCGGCCGCGGCGCCGTCGCCGAACAGAGCGGTGCGCCGGGTGCCGGGCTCGGCGGTGAGGCCGTAACGCAGCAGGACGGTGATGTCGAGCCGGGCCAACTCGTCGTCGGTGCGGTCCGGCGGGTAGGGGGCGTCGTCGTTCATGGCGGGACCTCGGGTGTCGCGTCTCATCTGACTGGTCCGCTGCGGCTCAGTTGACGGTGACGGTGTAGGTGATGCGCTCGGGGGCCTGGGAGGGGGTGGCCGCCCCCGTGGTCGGGGTGGCGGAGGGTCCGGTCGTCTCGGGCGGCAGGGTGGAGGTGTTGCCCTCGCAGGTGGTGAACGTGCAGTGCAGCAGCGTGAACCGGGTGGTCCCCTTGCCCTTCGCCTCGAAGGTGAAGGTGAGCCGGCCGCCGGCACCGGCCACCGGCTCGTCGCCGGAGTCCGACGCGTAGTCCCGGCCGCGGCTGACCAGCACCGAGCTGTCGGGCTGGGGGTCGACCAGGTACCAGTACTCGCGGGTGGAGGCGTTCTGGTCGACGGTGAGCGTGAAGCGCTCGCCCGGCTCGGCGGTGATGCTGGTGTCCTTCACCGGGTGGCTCGTCGGGCGGCTCGCGGTGCCCGTGGGGTGGCTCGCGGCGCTCGTGGAGCCGCCGGCCGGTTCGTCGGTGCCCGAGCCGCAGCCCGTGGTGAGAGCGAGGAGCGCGGCCGCCGCGATCGCGGCACCGCCCCTGCTACCGCGGAAGATAGACGCTGTACGCATTGGGGAGATCACTCTTGGAAGCCTTGCCCATGTGGCCGTTGATGAAGTCGTCCTCGCTGACCCAGGTGGTCGAGCCCCAGGGGTTGTACACCTGAAGCATGTCACCCTCCTGGGCGATGATGGTCATCGCGTGGGCGCCCTCCTTGCCCGAGACGTCGACCGGCACCGGCCGCCCCTGCGCCACCGACTTCTCGACCTCGGTGAGGACCGCCCTGCGGTCGGCGGCGCTGTTCAGGTCCTGGCGCTCGTAGTCACTGCCGGTGGCACTGCCGACGGCGGTGTCATTGATCCGCTCCTGCCCCTCGGGACCCATGCCGCCCCAGTTCTCGCCGCCGTCGCCTTCGGTGTGCAGCCGGTGCTGTTCGGCCACCAGGCGCTGCTTGAAGGCGTTGGGGTCGTCCTGCTGCCCGTCGGGGCCGCCCGTCAGGTCGAGCGCGTACAGGGGATCGACCATGGCGCGGGACGTGACGGTGGACGAGGCCACGCAGGTACCCTCGGAGCCGTCGCCGCCCTGGATCCACCGCTGGCCGTCGAACGTGACGTAGTCCTTGTTGTTGTTCGAGCCGTTCGGCGCCAGGCCCTCGTCGTTCATGCTGTCCGCGGCGGTGACCACCGGAGTGAGATGCCGGCGCAGCCAGTCGGGGTCCTTGCCGTGGATCTTGTCCTGGAACGTCCCGATCTCGGCGACGCTGTGGCCGGCGGCCAGGGCCTTCATCAGGTAGGCCCGCTCCTGTGGGCTGTCCGACTTCGCCAGCATCCGCTCCATGGCCGTCTCGTCGTCGAGACTCAGCAGGTCCATACGCGTCGACGCGCGCGTCAGGTCGCCGGCCGTGAGGATCTCGTTCAGCTCGGCGTCGGCGCCCGCGACCCCGGTGTCGGCGAGCATCAGCTTGTCGACGGCGGTGAGTTCGCTGGTCTCCATCTTCCCGGCCCGTGCCTCGGCGGCCCACTTGTTCAGGTCCCGGGCCGCGACGCGGGTGGCCTCCTGCGCGTCGGAGACGGCGTCGTGCATCAGGTCGACCGCGTAGGAGCCGAAGTGGGCGGCGTTCTTGCGGTCCCACTCCTCCTCGTCGTTCTCGTGCAGGTCGTCGAAGAAACCGTCCTTGCCGCCAAGCGTCTTCTTCTGCTCCAGCAGCTGTCCGCGGCCCTGCTCGTCCTTGCGCTGCGCGGCGCCGATCGCGTCGGCCAGCGTCAGCAGCACCGTCGCACCACCCTGGAACGCCTCGCTCATCTGGGTCACGGACCGCCCGGCGGCGTTCACCACGTCGGAGGCGAGAACGCTCGTGTCGCCGACCCACACCTCCGGAAGACTCTTGCGGCCCACCCGGTCGACCTGGTCGAAGACGCTGCCGACCTGGTCGACCTGACCGCGGTAGAGCCGTGCCAGGCCCTCCAGTAAGCCCTGGTCACCGCCCGGTTCGGGCACCGAGAGGGCGTCGTCGATCAGATCGAGGAGCTCGTTCTTGCTCCCGGCACTGAGCATGTTCTTGGACAGCCCGGCGAGCCATGCGAGGCGGAAGGAAGGGGAGTCGAGAGGAGAGGAGAAGAACGACACCGGCCCGTTCCTTAGTAGCTCGACAGGGCCGAAGTGCGCCCGCCCTGCGTCGATGTGTCGGTGAGGCTGCTCCTGCCGCCGACGGGGACGCTGTCCACGTGCGTCTTCACCAGGCCGTCGGTGCCGTGGTAGGTCTTCTTGGCCAACTGCACCTTGCCACCGAGCTCGTGCAACGCGGATGCCAGCGTCTTGGCCTCCGCCTCCCAGGCCTTGACGAACGCGTTCAGCGCCGACGCGGCGTCGTCGCCGCCGACATCGCCGTACGAGTAACTCGTGCGGGACTTGACGGCCGAGCTGACGCCGTCCATGTCCGTGCCGGCGTCGTCGAGTTGCTGGGCCTGCCCGGTCATACCTGTCTTGACCTGATAGCCGTCCGAGCCCACCGTGCCTCCCCCGTATGCACTCGATCGTGACCACGGGCAGACTAACACGAACTGTATATACGAAGATCACACGCCGTCCGCCACACACACCTTCTCCACATACCCACCGAGTCCACTCGTCGACGGCACACCACTCCTGCTCCCCGACGCCGACTCGCCCTCTTCTGAACCGACTTGGCTCCACATGCGGAGGGCTTCACATCGCTTCCGAACCCGGCAGACTCCGGCCCCACAGGCTGGCACCTCGCCCGGCGGCCCACCTCACGATCAGTGAGCCCGGGATGAATGTCCATCGGTAACGCGGTGTGCGCCATGGCCAACGATTTGTGCGGCCACCGTGGCGGCGACGTCCTCATCGGTGTGGACGACAAGGGTCACCCTGTCGACGACGTCGACCTGAGCGACCGAGCACTCCTACCCAGCAGTACGTGAAGACCTGCTTCAAGGAGTTCAAGGCGCTGTCCGAAGGAGTCCTGGTCAAGGTCGAAGACCTTCCCCGGAGTACCGGTAACGCGTCGACGGCTGAGGGGCGCTAATCCTGCGGCGGCTTCCTCACAAGCCGTCCGTCGTCGCACCGGTGCTGGCTGACCTCGCGACCGGCCGGCGCGGGCCTACGTACCAGGCCCTCGACGACCTGCCCGTCAGCCCGCCCCTCGCATCGCGATCAGTTCCTTGGTTGTCACTGGGTCAGCAGGCTGATGTCGTTCTGCGGGGCCTGGGCGTTGGCTTGCGTCAGGGCCAGGCTCAACGGCACGAACCAGGCGACGTTCGGCAGTCCGACTTTCTCGCCGCAGACTGCTCGTTCTCCGTTTGGCTCCCACCAAGTCTCACCTCCCTTGAGGAGGCCGACCCCCTCAATCGTGGTCGCGTTCGGGGTGGGGTCGGTGAAGAGCGGACCCCCGCTGTCACCCTGTTCTGCGCACATGTTGGTTTGGATCAAGCCGTCTTCGATGTTGTTTTTGACTGATTTTTTCACCCCCACCACTGTCACTTCCCCACACGTGGTTCGTGTGGTAATCCCGTGCTTGCACACCGTCATGCCAACAACCGGCTCACGCAACCCGGTTACCGGAAAGGTCTTGTTGCCGAAGGCTTTCACTTGCCCCAGCGCATTGTCATTGACGTTTTCCGGGACGGCGACGACTCCCCAATCGGCCTCAGAAGACGAGGGATTCCCGTACTTGTGTCCCACGCCGT
>CAMLJW010000213.1 GCA_946480485.1 uncultured Streptomyces sp.
GCCGGATGTGTCACCCGCCCGCGCCCCGCCCGCCCCCGCCCTCGGCGCCCCCCGTCTCTGGCACTCGCCACCGGCCCGCAGTGCTCGTGCTCCGCCGGGCCGGGGCAGGACAGTTCACCGTCCGCCGAGGGCCTGACCAGTCCTCGCTGGGCTCACCGGGGTCACGTCCAGGCGGGCCGTGACGACCAGCGTGCCCTCCTCGATCTGGTAGTCGAGGGGGAGGCCGAGGCCGCGCATGGCGGCGACCATGCCCGTGTTGGACGACTGCGTGATGGCGTACACGCTCTCGCAGCCGGCCTCGAGGGCCATCGTCACCAGCCGGCCGAGGAGTTCGCTGCCGATGCCGCGCCGCTGCCACTCGTCCTCGACCAGCAGCGCGACCTCCGTCTCGTCGCCGTCCCACAGGAGGTGGCCGAGTCCGACGATACGTCCTTGCGCGGTCTCCACGGCGAGCGTCCGCCCGAAGCGGGGGCTGAGGAGGTGGTTCAGATAGCGGTCGGCGTCGCCGACAAGACCGTGGTAGCGCTGGTTCAGCGTCGGCGTCGAGCACCGCCCGTGCATGTCCTTCGCCGCTTCCAGGTCGCCGTTGTCGGCGCGGCGCACGGTGATGGCGATTCCCTGAGGCAGCGTCAATACGTCCTGGGCGCACGGGACGCGTGGACCGAGCCGGGTGTCCAGCTCGACGAGCGCGCGGGCCCGCGCGAACTCGACGGGCGTGAACGGCAGATACGGCCGCTCCACAGTGAGCACCTCCCCTTCCGGTACCGGCAGCCGCATCACGGTGTCCTCGAGTGCCCCCTCGACGGGTGGTACTTCCTCGTCGGTGTGGCCATCGCTCACGGAGGCGGCGGGCAGCGAGCGGATGGTGCATCGCCCCAGCAGCTGACGCAGGGCCAGTGGCAGTTCCGCCGGGTCCAGCGCCGTGCGGGTCGCCAGGCCCAGGATGCGGGTGGGCGCGTCCACCAGGTCGTGCGCGTCGGCCCGCTCGATCCAGGTGCCGGCACCGCCCGCACGCGCGACCGCCCGGGTGACCTCGGACGCGGCCACCTCGGCGGGGGCGCGCAGCAGGAACTCGTCCACGGTGCCCTCGGCCAGCGGGTGTGCCTGCAGGCTCAGGATGTCGACCCGCTGCCCCGCGAGCGCCGTGCACAGCGCGGCCAGCGTGCCGAGCTCGTCCAGCACGGTCGTCCTCATCCGCCAGAGCACCGCCTCCGCAGTGACCGCTTCCGGCAGAGCCGGGGCAGCCGGGGTTCCCTCGGACGGCCCGTACGGCCCGGCCTGCCGCGGTTCGGCGGACGGCCGGGCGCCGGTATCGCCCGACGGCGGGGCGTGACCGTGGTGTCGTGACCACCATGTGTGGAAGCCCGCGGTCGACACCAGTACGACCGCCGAGATCACCAGCAGGGCGGGGCCGTCCGGCCCGTGCCCGATCAGGTTCGCCACGGCGTCCGCGACCGCCACCGCCGTGAACAGCGCCGCAAGCTCGACGAGTTCGCGGCGCCAGTGGTGGACGGGGCGACCGTTGTTCGTACGTGTCACATCTGACATGTCCGGAGTCATGCGACCACTGTGAGGGAAGGGTGTTGCCTGATCACGAACGCTTTGTGACTGATCGGTTAAGAGATCCTTTGGTCCCTTTGGAGTTGTTTTTGCGCCGATCTCGTCGGCCGCGCGCCCGTAACCCGGTGCAGAACCCCGCCGATCAGCGCCCTGATGCCCGGGCTCAGCCCGGCCAGTACGAACCCCATGTCGTCGACGTGTGGCTGACAGGGAGCCAATTGTCAGTGGGGAACGGTTAACTGGAGATATGACCATCGCGCAGTGTGTCGCCACGATCGACCTGCTGTGCTCGCTCGGCTTTCCCGAGGAGCGCGGCGGCTCGGACGTCGGCGTTCGGGTACCTGGATTCCACATCGCCGAGTTAGTGAGCAGCAACGGCCTTGTAGAGGGCAACGGTTCCCAACGGGCGGAGACGGCGGAGCAGCTCGAGGCTTACAGGGACGGCATCTCCCAGCTCCTCAGCCAGCGTTGGGGGACGCCGTATCCCATGGGCCTGGACGGTGTCCTCCTGCGCTCCCCGGACCCCGAAGAGCGGATACCGGAGGGGTGGGCACGTCTCAGCGAACAGGCGGGGATCGTAGACGTCTGGCAGGCGGACGGAACCGGACGCTGGGTAGCGGTGGGCGTCTCCCGGCCGGATGAGGAGCAGGAGCTCCACATCGTGGTCCTCGTCACCGAGGCAGACCCTCCGTGACCCGTCAGTCCCGCGAAGCCTCCCGCAACCGCCCGAACTCCTGCGCCATTGTCTCCGCCGGCTTCGAAGTGAGTACGGAGGAGTGGCGGTGCCACCATCGCTCATGGACCAACCCCACTGCGCCTCTGGCAGGAAGAACCCCGCGCGTCGGCCCCGCCCTCTAACTCCCATCGTTCACACGCGCCGCCATCATCGCCGTGACCGTCGTTTCCAACAGCCGGTCGAACAGCGCCGTTCGCGCCTGGTCTGCAACCGGCCCCCGTGACGCCCGGATGCCGTCCGGCAGTCTCACTTGCTTGTGGTCGAAAGGGCGCAGCTCCACGGGGGGTCCGAGGGGCAGTTCAGCCCACACCACTTTCCCACCGACGCGCGGCCGGTAGACGTCCCACCGCTTGGCCAACTGCTCAACCAGCAGTAGACCGCGCCCGCCCTCCGCCTCAAGTGTGGGGTTCTTTTGCACAGGTGTCGTGTCGGTTCTGTCCCAGACCTCGACGAACAGACTGGCCTCGATAGCCCGAAGCTGTATCCCGATGACGTGCTCGGCCGTGATCTGCCACGGCTTCGGGTCCGGCTCCGTGATGCCGCTTGCCTTAACGGCGTTGGTCACCAGCTCGCTCATGATCAGCGCCGCCGTGTCCGTATGTTCATCAAGCTGCCAGAGCTTCAAGGTGTGCCCGACGAACATCCGCGAGCACCCGACGGCCGTAGGGACGGCGATCAAGCGGAGCGAGTTCGTGAGCAGAGGGGCCGGGTTCACGGTGTCGTTGCTCATGACGCAGCACTTCCCGGCTGCGTGACCTTGTTTTGGATGACCCAAAGCCGAGCACCAAGCTCCCGCTCGATGTGGTCGCGCATGGCCGCTTGCAGACCAGGCAGCCGGGCGAAGTGCCAGAGAGACGGCACGATCACGTGCTTGATGTCGCTGGTCTTCAGCGCATCAACCAATGCGAAGAAGGCCGACTCTTCATCGGAGCCGAGTCGTTCGATGAACAATCGCTCCAGTTCGAACCCTTCGCGGGTGGCGTAGCCCGCCAACTCCCGCTCGATCGTCTGGTTTTCGTCCGGGTCGTCACTTGCACCGAGGCGCATGTAGCCGAACATGGCAGGTCGCATCCGTTCCTGCTGGGGGACTGGAACGGTTGGCGAGCAGTGGCACGGGGCTCCATCCGCTCGCCAACCTGGCAGCTAGAGAAGCGGGTTGACCTGCAAAGACGCCACAGCAAACGTGCCGCACGTATGCCGCATCGGTGGTGCATTCTGGGGGCTGGCCTGCGCAGATGTGACGTGCGTCGCTATGGTGGTATCTCGCCCCATGCACCTGGAGGGATGGGCGATGGCCGCAAAGCGCATACGTCTCGCCCGACGCCGTAAGGCAGCAGGCTTCACACAAGAGAGCCTGGCCGAGCATCTAAGCGTCGAGCGTTCAACAGTAGGTCGCTGGGAGAGTGCCGACACCGAGCCGCAAGCGTGGTTACGGCCAAAGCTCGCTCGTGCACTCAAGGTCTCAGGCGAGGAGCTTCAAGCGCTCCTCGACGACATCACCGCCACCGACACCCGGCCCAGTGAGCGGATGACGTACGCCCTGGAGAATCCAGCGTCGGCCGACCTCATGGTTGTCGCGTACCTCCACGAGCAGCTACGGAAGCTCGATGAGTCCTACGACCAAGAGGCGTCGACAGCCTTGCTTGGTCGGGCTGGTCAGCTGCATGGCCAAGTGCGCTTCCTCCGGGAGAACGCAGCGAACCCGCGTGTCCGCCGTGCCCTCTACGAAGTAGAGGCCGACTCAGCGACGCTCATGGGACAACTGGTCTGGGATGTCAGTCAACGACGTGACCACCAAGCACCTCTCGGGTACTTCAAAGAAGCGGTCGATGCAGCGCGGCACGCCCGTGACCCATCGACAGAGGCGTACGCCACGCTGCGGATGAGCTTCGTTGCGCTCTACGGCGAGAAGAACCCGACCCGGGGCGTGACACTCGCCGAGCAGGCTGCCGACGCTGCCAAGCTCGCTAGTCCGTCACTGACTGGTCTCTCCCTTCTTCATGTCGCCGAGGGGTACGCCATGACCGGCGCACTCTCCGAGTGCGAGGCTGCCTTGAGGAAGGCCGAGACCCAGTTCGACCGCGTCCACCCCGATGACCTGGCCGCGCCGTACTACACGCTCAACGAGTTCAACCGGCTCGCCGGGTCCTGTTACCTGTTTCTCGACCTACCGGAGCGGGCCGAACCCATCCTCTGCACGACATCCCGGGCACTGGCGTCGAAGAAGAAGTCTCAGGCCATCACCCTCGGGAACCTGACCTTGGCACTCATCCGTCAAGGCAAGCTGGATGAGGCAGCAAGCGTCATGCACCGCACCATTGATGCCGTCGAGCTGACGCGCGGCGGAGGCGGTCTTAATCTGGCGTTCTCTGCCGGACGGGAACTGCGGCAGTGGCGGAACGAGCCGTGGGCGCAGGACATCAACGACAGGTTGCTTGCGCTCATGGCCATATAGAACAAGGTGGGCGCGTGGGGATTATCGACCAGGCCAAGCAGGCCGTACGCGAGCGGGTGTGGCGACGACTCATCGACGGCGGCGGCGCACCGGCCGACTCGTACGGCAAGATCCCCGGCTTCTACGGAACCGAGGGGACGGCCGAGCAACTGGCCGGTCTCGATGAGTGGCGACGGGCTTCCACCATCAAGGCGAACCCAGACTGGGCGCAACTTCCCGTACGTGTCGCCGCCTTGAAAGACGGCAAGCGCGTCTACATGGCTGTGCCGAGGATGGCCAGTCCTGAGCCCTTCTACCTGCTCGATCCCGAGACGCTGACCATCTCGCCCGAAGAGGCCGCCGAGAAGAAGGGTGCGGCCCAGGTTGCCCGGCGCGTCGGTGTTGAAAAGGTCGAACCGATCGACATCGTGGTGTGCGGCAGCGTGGCCGTGAACCGTTCGGGTGCGCGCATCGGCAAGGGTGCCGGGTACTCCGACCTTGAAGTAGCGCTTCTTATCGAGGCCGGCCTGGTCACCGAGAAGACGGTGATCGTGGCACCGGTGCATGAGCTCCAGGTCATCGAGGACGACATCCCCGAGACGGAGCACGATTTCTCCGTGGACTACATCGTCACGCCGGACGCGGTGATCCCCTGCCCTAACCGCCGACGGCCGCGCGGCTTGGTCTGGGGCGACCTCACGCCAGAGAAGATCGAGGCGATTCCGGTGCTGGCGCGCCGGAGGGCTGCGCAGTAGGCACGGCCCTTCGCGAGTTCAGGCAGTCTTCCCGATGGTGCGCTCGTCGAGCACGGGGTCTGCCTGCTTCGGCAAGGTGGTCACCTTCTTCATGCGCGGCTCCTTGCCGAAGAACTTGCGGTACTTCTCGACCGTGCCGATCTCCTTGACGATCTTCTTCACCCAGGCGTCGGTGTACAGGTAGGTACTGACCGGCTCGTCGTAGATGCAGTAACGCGCATTGGTGAGGCGCGGATCGGAAGCATCGGCGGCGGGGCGAACGCCGAACCGCCGCCACATCTCGGTGTGATCGCCATGGAGACTGAAGTGAAATGGCAGTTCGGCCTCAACGCGCTTGGCCACGTCCGACGCACGGAGCTTCGCCGGGTTCATCGTCTCGACGTGCTTCACCTTGGTGATGACCGTCCCGGTACGACCCGCCTTGGTCATGACGGCGCGCTCAGCGTCGGTCAGCTCGTCCAAGTTGACGAAGTTGACCGCCAGGTCGGCATCGGTCTTCTTGCCGACGATGGGCACCAGTCGCACCCGGTAGTCGTACTTCAGATCATCCAGTACGTCCGAGTCGATGGACGCCTCGAACTTTGCCACCAGGTCGCGGGTCTTCTTCGGCAGCTTCTTCGCCGCGTCCTGGAGCTGCTCGCGACCCTCGGCAGTGAGCGTCTGGAGGGCGATCGGGAAGCGGAGCCGATCAGCGAGGCTGAAGGAGTGGCCGAAGTGGTCCACCATCTCCTGCTCGTAGTTCATGACGAGCGCCTGCGCCTTGCCGCCGGTCACGATCTTCAGGTTGTGCTCGTACCGGTGTTCCACCTTGTTGCGGAGCGCTACGAAGAGCTCGGCGTTCAAACGCACCGGGTCGGCAACGTTGGTGTAGCGCCGCTTCAGGCACCACTCCAGATCCCACGCCTTCGGCTCGCCGTCGATCAGCTTGTGCTGACCGGTCTGGGCGTCCTTGTAGTGGTAGTCGATCTTGGCCTTGTGGAACTCCGCATGAAGCAGGTAGTGCCACGCCTTGTGCATGTGAGTGAGGAAGTCGCTGTAGTTGCCGCTTGAACAGTTCCACTCGTCAACTGCCTTCAGGGCGTGTCGCTGCGACTCGATGAGGATGAGCTTCCAGCGGGCGTATGCCATGTCGTGCGTCCTTCGCGTCCATAAGAAGGATCACATCAACGGTCACCTCGGGACAAGCAGGATTCCCACGGCTCGTCAGGAAAGACAGGCTACCGCGGCGTGAAGCCGGACAGATGCAGCACCGGTCAGAACCGATTGCCGGACCCAGCGAAGTGGTGGCCCGTGGCCGCGGTCATCAAACCCGTGTTGATGCCGCAGAACAGAACGCGAAGGCCGTCCGCGACGACATCCGGCACGAGCCGGTCGCGGGCGGCCTCCAGGCCCGCGGGGGTCAGCCGCGTCAGAGGATCGCCGCCGGCGCGTAGCCCGCGGACTCCGGGTGCTGCTTCACGATCTCCTCGATCCGGCCGACGACCGCCGCCACCTGGCCGGCGGCCGCGCCCGTGAAGGACAGCTTGTCGGCCATGAGCGCGTCGAGCCCGGCCCGGTTCAGCGGAATCCGGTCGTCGGCGGCGAGCTTGTCCAGCAGTTCGTTGCGCTCGGCGCCCTGCTCGCGCATCGCGAGAGCCGAGGCGACGGCGTTCTCCTTGATGGCCTCGTGCGCGACCTCGCGCCCGACGCCCGCTCGTACCGCGCCCATCAGCACCTTCGTCGTCGCGAGGAAGGGCAGATAGCGGTCCAGCTCGCGGGCGACGACCGCCGGGAAGGCGCCGAACTCGTCGAGCACGGTGAGGAACGTCTCCAGCAGGCCGTCCAGCGCGAAGAAGGCGTCGGGCAGCGCGACCCGGCGCACCACCGAGCAGGACACATCGCCCTCGTTCCACTGGTCGCCCGCCAGCTCGCCCGTCATCGAGGCGTAACCGCGCAGGATCACCATCAGGCCGTTGACGCGCTCGCAGGAACGCGTGTTCATCTTGTGCGGCATCGCCGAGGAGCCGACCTGGCCCGGCTTGAAGCCCTCGGTCACCAGTTCGTGCCCGGCCATCAGGCGGATCGTCTTCGCGAGCGAGGACGGGGCAGCGGCCAGCTGCACCAGGGCGGTGACGACCTCGTAGTCGAGGGAGCGCGGGTAGACCTGGCCCACGGAGGTGAAGGCCTGCGAGAGGCCCAGGTGGCCGGCGATGCGCTGCTCCAGGTCCGCGAGCTTCCCCGCGTCGCCGCCCAGCAGGTCGAGCATGTCCTGGGCCGTGCCCACCGGGCCTTTGATGCCGCGCAGCGGGTAGCGGCCGAGCAGCTCCTCCACCCGGCCGTACGCGACGAGCAGCTCGTCGGCGGCGGTCGCGAAGCGTTTGCCCAACGTGGTGGCCTGCGCGGCGACGTTGTGGGAGCGGCCGGCCATGACCAGCTCGCCGTACTCGCCGGCCAGCATGCCGAGGCGGGCCAGGACCGCCACCGTACGGTTGCGCATGAGCTCCAGGGAGAGCTTGATCTGCAGCTGCTCGACGTTCTCCGTGAGATCGCGCGAGGTCATGCCCTTGTGGACGTGCTCGTGCCCGGCGAGGTCGTTGAACTCCTCGATCCGCGCCTTCACGTCGTGCCGCGTGACCTTCTCGCGCTCGGCGATCGAGGCCAGGTCGACCTGGTCGAGAACGCGTTCGTAGTCGGCAAGGGCGGCATCCGGCACCTCGATCCCCAGGTCCTTCTGGGCCCGCAGCACGGCGAGCCAGAGCTGACGCTCCAGCCTCACCTTCTGCTCGGGAGACCACAGGGTGGCGAGCTCGGCCGAGGCATAGCGGCCGGCGAGGACGTTCGGGATACGGGGCTTTGCGGGCGCGGGAGTCACGTGACCTGATTCTACTGGGGGTTCCCCCAGGCCGGCGCCATGGGGCTCTTGGTCGAAAGCTACGAGAGCCAGGGCACCTGGGCCAGCTGCTCACGTCCTCGGGCCCCTCGCAGGTACGTCCGCTCACGTCCCCGGCTTCTCGCAGGTACGTGCGCTCACGTCCCCGGCTTCTCGCAGGTACGTGCGCTCACGTCCCCGGCTTCTCGC
>CAMLJW010000214.1 GCA_946480485.1 uncultured Streptomyces sp.
TTCGTACCGCTCTGTGGTGGAGGCCTCCGGTGGCCTGGAGAAGCTGCTCGCCGAGCTGGAGACGACACTCGACGGCGGACTGCACACCCTCGGCCATCACGAGCGCGTACGGATCGGGGCACGCCGGGAACTGCTGGCGCTCGACTCCCACCTCATCGTGCGGGCCCACCAGGACGGCATCGACCGCTATGTGGCCATCCACCACGGCGACCTGGGGTGCAGGCCGGAGCACATGAAGGTGCACGCCCTGGAGAACTGCCGTACGGGACGCGTGCGTTGGCACCATGACACCGGTGTGGTCGTGGCGGAACTGCTCTTCGACACGCCGCTGCGTACCGGCGACACCTACCTCTTCCGCTACGGCGTCGAGGACGGCACGGCCGACGTGTCCAGCGAGTACGTCCGCGGCTTCAGCGTCTCGGGCGGGCAGTACGCCCTCCAGGTGCGGTTCACCGCGGACACGCTGCCCGTGCGCTGCCACCGGTTCGCCCAGCACTCGGCGGCGGCGCCGCGCGGCGGCCGTCAGGAACTGACGCTGAGCGGCCTCCACCGGTCTGTGCACATGGTCGAGCCGCGGGTGCGGTCGGGAATCGTGGGGATCGGGTGGCACTGGGAGTGAGCGCCTGGGCCCATGGGGCCGCTCCGGGGCACACGCTGCGCAAGCGATCGCGTGAACGCCAACGGGGCGACGGCGCTCGAACACTCGTACAAGCGATCTCGTAAACGCTTGCGCAAGCGTTTACGTCTTCGGTACCCATGGGGTACCGTCCCGTCCGGACAGCGACCCGAGCGGGCGACGGAGGAGGGCACCCCATGGCGACGATGGTCGACGTGGCCCGCAGCGCGGGGGTATCCGTCGCGACGGTCTCGCACGTACTCAACGACACCCGCCCGGTGCGGCCGGCCACGCGTCAGGCAGTGCTCGACGCCATCGACGAACTCGGCTACACACCCAACACTCTGGCCCGATCCCTGGTCACGGCACGTACACGGTCCATCGGGCTGGCCGTGTCGGCGATCAGCAATCCGTACTTCACCAAGATCCTGCAAGGCGTAGAGGCCGACGCCCTGGAACACGGTTACAGCCTGCTGATCGCGGACCCGCACGACGATCCGGCGCACGAGCGCAAGGTGGTCCAGCTGCTGCACGAGCGGCGGGTGGACGGCATGATCGTCGCGCCGTCGGCGCGTCCGGGCGAGCTACTCGGTTACCTCGGGCGGCATAACGTACCGACGGTGTTCCTTGACCGGTTGGTCGACGGCGCCACGGCACCCGGCTTCGAGTTCGACCAGGTCTGCGCGGAGAACGCCGAGCCCGTCGCGCACCTGGTCTCCCACCTAGCCGAACTGGGCCACAAGAGGATCGGCCTGGTCGGGGGCCTGCCGGGGCTCAGCACCACGAGCGAGCGGATCTCCGGTTACCGGCATGGCCTCGCGGCCGCGGGCCTGCCGTACGACGAACGACTCGTGCTCTCCGGCAGCTCCGAGGCGGCGGGCGCCGAGCGGGCGACCGGAGGCCTGCTGTCCCTGCCGACGCCGCCGACGGCACTTGTCACGGCCAACAACACCATGACCATCGGCGCCCTGCGGGCCCTGCGCGAAAAGGGCCTGTCCGTGCCCGGTGACATGGCCCTGTGCTGCTTCGACGACTTCTCCTGGGCGGACCTCTTCTCGCCCCGGCTGACCGCGATCTCCCAGCCCAGCAAGGAGATCGGGGCCCGTGCCGTGGGGCTGCTCCTGGACCGGCTGGCCTCCCCCGGCCGTCCGGCCCGTATGGTCCGGCTGCCATCCGCCTTCGTTCACCGCACGTCGTGCGGCTGCCCCGAGAAAGGACCCGGTTCGTGATCGTCGTCGCCGGTGAGGCCCTGATCGACCTGGTGCCGAGGGAGGCGGGCGCGCTCGCGGGACTTGATCCGCGCCGCGGCGGCGGCCCGTACAACACCGCCGTGGCCCTGGGCCGCCTCGGCTCCCCGGCCGCCTTCTGCTCGCGGGTGTCGTACGACGCCTTCGGCGAGGCCCTGCTCGGCGGTCTGCGCGAGGCGGGTGTCGACGTGTCGTCGGTGCAGCGTGGCTCGGAGCCGACGACTCTCGCGGTCGCCACGATCGGCGCGGACGGCTCCGCCGGTTACTCGTTCTATGTCACGGGCACGGCCGACCGGCTGTTCTCGGCGCCCGCCCAACTCCCGGACGCGACAAGGGCGGTGTCCTTCGGCACCTGTTCGCTCGCCCTGGAGCCGGGCGCGAGCGCGTACGAGGAGCTGATGCGGGTCGCTGCCGACCAGGGGGTGTTCACCGCGCTCGACCCGAACATCCGCTCAGTGTTGATCTCCGATGCGGACGCCTACCGGGCGAGGTTCAAGAGCTGGCTGCCCTCGGTGTCGTTGCTCAAACTGTCCGAGGAGGACGCGGACTGGCTCGGCGGCACTCCGCGCGAGTGGCTGGCGTCGGGCCCTTCGGCGGTCGTGGTCACGCGTGGCGGCGACGGCTTGACCGTCTTCACCCGTGACGGTGCGAAGTACGCCGTGCCGGGCGAACAGGTCGACGTGGTGGACACGATCGGCGCGGGCGACACGGTGAACGCGGCGCTGCTGCACGGTCTGGCCACCCGCGACGTCCTGTCCGCGGCAGGGCTGGCGGGCCTGGGTGAACGCGGCTGGAGCGAGCTGCTGCGGTTCGCGGCACGCGCGGCGGCGATCACCTGCTCACGGGCGGGCGCGGAGTCGCCGTACGCCCACGAGGTGGGTGACTTCCAGGCCCGGTGAGACGGGGCCCAGGTGACCCGTTCCGTCGCCGGTGTCACGGCGACAGAACGAAGGGCGACAGGCGACAGGGCGATCCCGCGCAGCGACGGCTGGCTGAGCAACGCGCCGGTCCCCGCGGGGAGTTCCCATGGGGCTCGGCGCATTGGTGCGTGCCGGAGGTACGCGTGGCGGCTGGCTCAGGCCTTCCGGGACCGCGTCGTCTTCTTCGCCGCACCCGCCGAACTCGCCGGACTCGTCTTCTTCGTCACCGCGGCGGCCTTCTTGGTGGCCGTGCTGTTGGCCGTGCCGGCCGTCGCCGTCTTCCTTGCCGTCGACTTGGCTGCCACCGTCCTCTTGACTGCCGCCTTGCGCGGGGCCTTCACCGGCTCGGCGTCGCTGATGCGCTCGGCGCCGAGGACGTCGCGCAAGAACTTGCCGGTGTGGCTGGCCGGCACCCCCGCGACCTGCTCGGGCGTGCCCTCGGCGATGACGAGGCCACCTCCGCTGCCGCCCTCGGGACCCATGTCGACGACCCAGTCGGCGGTCTTGATGACATCGAGGTTGTGCTCGATGACGATGACCGTGTTGCCCTTGTCGACCAGGTTCGACAGGACCGAGATGAGCTTGCTGATGTCCTCGAAGTGCAGACCGGTGGTCGGCTCGTCGAGTACGTAGACCGTACGTCCCGTCGACCGTTTCTGGAGTTCGGAGGCCAGCTTCACGCGCTGGGCCTCACCGCCGGAGAGGGTCGGCGCGGGCTGGCCCAGCCGCACATAGCCGAGACCGACGTCATTGAGGGTCTTCAGGTGGCGGGCGATCGCGGGCACGGCCTCGAAGAAGCCGTAAGCCTCCTCGATCGGCATGTCCAGGACCTCTGAGATGGACTTGCCCTTGTAGTGCACTTCCAGGGTCTCCCGGTTGTAACGGGCGCCGTGGCAGACCTCGCAGGGGACGTACACGTCCGGCAAGAAGTTCATCTCGATCTTGATGGTGCCGTCGCCGGAGCAGTTCTCGCAACGGCCGCCCTTGACGTTGAAGGAGAAGCGCCCGGGCAGGTAGCCACGGACCTTCGCCTCGGTCGTCTCGGCGAACAGCTTGCGGACGTGGTCGAAGACTCCGGTGTACGTCGCCGGGTTCGACCGGGGGGTCCGGCCGATGGGCGACTGGTCGACGTGGACGACCTTGTCGACGAGGTCGTCGCCGTCCACGCGCGTGTGCCGCCCGGGGACGTTCCGGGCGCCGTTCAGCTCGCGGGCCAGATGCGTGTAGAGGATGTCGTTGACGAGCGTCGACTTGCCGGAGCCGGAGACGCCCGTGACGGCCGTGAGGACGCCCAGGGGGAAGGACACATCGATGTCCTGGAGGTTGTTCTCGCGGGCGCCGTGCACCGTGAGCCTGCTGAGCGGGTCGGCGGGGCGGCGGATGTCCGGGAGCGCGATCTCCTTCTTGCCCGCCAGGTACTGCCCGGTCATCGACTCGGCGTTGGCCAGTAGCTCCTTCAGGGGGCCGCTGTGCACGACCTTGCCGCCGTGCTCTCCCGCGCCGGGGCCGATGTCGACGATCCAGTCGGCGGTCTTGATGGTGTCCTCGTCGTGCTCGACGACGATGAGTGTGTTGCCCATGTCGCGCAGCCGCACCAGCGTCTCGATGAGGCGGTGGTTGTCGCGCTGGTGCAGGCCGATGGAGGGCTCGTCGAGGACGTAGAGGACGCCCACGAGGCCCGAGCCGATCTGGGTCGCCAGACGGATGCGCTGGGCCTCACCGCCGGAGAGGGTGCCCGCCGCGCGGTTCAGCGAAAGGTAGTCGAGGCCGACGTCGACAAGGAACCGCAGTCGTTCGTTGACCTCCTTCAGGACGCGCTCGGCGATCTTTTTGTCGCGTGCGTTGAGCTTCATCTCGCCCAGGAATTCCGCGCAGTCACTGATGGACATCGCGGAGATTTCGGCGATCGACTTCTCCAGGACGGTGACCGCGAGGACGAGGGGCTTCAGGCGCGTGCCCTCACACGTGGGGCAGGGCACCTCGCGCATATAGCCCTCGAAGCGCTCGCGGCTCGCGTCGCTCTCGGCCTCGCTGTGCCGCCGCTTCACGAAGGGTACGGCCCCCTCGAAGGGCGTGGTGTACACGCGCTCGCGCCCGTACCGGTTGCGATACCGCACCTCGATCTGCGTCCTGTGCCCGTGCAGGAGGGCCTTCCTGGCGCGCTGCGGGAGGCCCCCGAAGGGGATGTCGGTCCGGAATCCCAACGCGTCTGCGAGGGCTCCGATCAGGCGCCCGAAGTAGTCCTTGGTGTGCCCGTGCGACCAGGGGTGGATGGCGCCCTCGTCGAGGGACTTCTCCTCGTCCGGGACGATCAGCTCGGGGTCGACCTCCATGCGCGTGCCGATGCCCGTGCACTCCGGGCAGGCGCCGAAGGGCGAGTTGAAGGAGAAGGAGCGGGGCTCCAGCTCCTCGAAGGACAGGTCGTCGTACGGGCAGTAGAGGTGCTCCGAGTACATGCGCTCACGCTCGGGATCGTCGTCGGGGAGATCGACGAAGTCGAGTACGACCATGCCGCCGGACAGGCCGAGCGCGGTCTCCACGGAGTCCGTGAGGCGGCGCTTGGCGCCCTCCTTCACCGTGAGGCGGTCGACGACCACCTCGATGGTGTGCTTCTCCTGCTTCTTCAGCTTCGGCGGGTCGGTGAGCTGGATCGTCTCCCCGTCGACCCGGGCCCGGCTGTACCCCTTGGTCTGGAGATCACCGAAGAGGTCGACGAACTCCCCCTTGCGCTCACGCACCAGCGGCGACAGGACCTGGAAACGGCTCCCCTCCGGCAGCTCCAGGACCTTGTCGACGATGGCCTGCGGTGACTGGCGCGAGATGGGGCGGCGGCACTCGGGGCAGTGCGGCTTGCCGATGCGCGCGAAGAGCAGACGCAGGTAGTCGTAGACCTCGGTGATGGTGCCGACAGTCGAACGCGGGTTGCGCGAGGTCGACTTCTGGTCGATGGAGACAGCCGGCGACAGGCCCTCGATGAAGTCGACGTCCGGCTTGTCCATCTGCCCGAGGAACTGCCGGGCGTACGAGGAGAGCGACTCCACGTACCTCCGCTGCCCCTCGGCGAAGATCGTGTCGAACGCGAGCGAGGACTTGCCCGACCCGGACAGGCCCGTGAAGACGATGAGCGAGTCGCGCGGGAGGTCGAGCGAGACATTCTTCAGGTTGTGCTCGCGCGCGCCACGGACGATGAGACGGTCGGCCACGCCGGTCCGCACCTTTCTTGAGAGAAGCGACAGGGGGCAAGACCCCCGTCGTTTCAGACTAAAGGGAGCCACTGACAGCGCCGGTGGGGTTTCCCTGGTTGGTAACAATCCCGGGCCATCCAGCATGCCCGACGCCGCACCTGAGCCTATAGCACGCACATTCGATTTTCGGGGGTGGTCCGCCACCTTCACCCAAACGTGTGGCGGGGCTATCGTCGGCCCATGAAGGATCATGTGCGCGACCTGGCGTCTGTACGCGACGCGACCGAGCGGCTACTCACCTCAGCCGTCACACTGGACAACGCCGCCGTGGCCGAGCCGTCACGTCTGCCCGGCTGGAGCCGCGGCCATGTCCTGGCCCATCTCGCCCGTAACGCGGACGCTCTCGTGAACGCCCTCGAAGGGCGCCCCATGTACGTCTCCGCCGAGACCCGGAACACCGACATCGAGCGGGACGCGCCACGGCCGCTGGACATCCAGCTCGCCGACGTACGCGAGAGCGCGGCCCGCTTCCAGGCCGCGGGGGCGGCACCCGCGGACTGGTCACGCACCGTGGAGCTGCGCAATGGAGTCACCGATGCGGCGTTCCGGGTGCCGTTCCGGCGGTGGGTCGAGGTCGAGCTGCACCACGTGGACCTCGGGATCGGGTACGAGCTCGAGGACCTGTCAGAGGAGTTCACCCAGCACGAGATCAACTTCCTTGTCGAGCGATTCCGGGGCCACCCTGACGTACCGGCCCTGCTGATCAGGCAGGACGACGGCCACGCGATGGCCACCGGGCCTGTCGAAGACCTCAGCCAGGAAGAGATCGAGCGCGGCCGTGAGCCCCGGTTCGAGCTCACGGTCAGCGGCAGTCGGGCGGACCTGCTGGGGTGGCTCGCCGGGCGCCGCGACGGATCCGCACTGAGCACCGACGGCGGGCCGCTCCCCGTACTCCCCCCGCTATAAGCGCGCTATAGGCTGGCGACATGACGTACAGCGGAGCGGTGAAGGTCGGCGGTCCCGCGGATGTGCACGAGCTGCAGGACCTGATGATCTCCAAGGCCGCGGTCGGGCCGATGGACAACAACGCCTATCTGCTGCGCTGCCGCGCCACCGACGAGCAGGTGCTGATCGACGCGGCCAACGACGCCGGGACACTGCTCACGCTGATCGGCGGCGACGGCATCGCGTCCGTCGTCACCACCCATCAGCACGGCGACCACTGGCAGGCGCTCGCCGAGGTCGTGGCGGCCACGGGCGCGCGTACGTACGCCGGCCGGGACGACGCCGACGGCATCCCCGTACCTACCGATGTCCTGGTCGACGACGGTGACACGATCCGGGTGGGGCGCGTGGAGCTGATCGCTCGCCACCTGGTGGGGCACACGCCCGGCTCGATCGCGCTCGTCTACGACGATCCGCACGGGCATCCTCATGTGTTCACGGGTGACTGTCTCTTCCCCGGTGGCGTGGGCAACACGCGTAAGGATCCGAAGGCGTTCGCCAGCCTGATCCGCGATGTAGAGACGAAGATCTTCGACGTGCTGCCTGACGAGACCTGGGTCTACCCGGGACACGGCAACGACACGACGCTGGGTGCGGAACGGCCGCACCTGCCGGAGTGGCACGCGCGGGGCTGGTGAGGGCGCAGGGTCCCCCTGGTCTTTTAAGACCTCGGGGGAGGAGCTACCAGGGCATTTCGGCAACGCGGCGGGCGTGCTGCCACGCCCCGCAGCCCAGCCGGAAACTCAGGCTCAGAAAAGGTCTTGGACGGCCTGACCATGTTCACGGCCTGGACGGCGCGGAATGCGTTCATGCGTCGATGGTGACACCCGCCACCGACAATCCGACCGTGAGCCCGTGGCCGGCCGAGCCCCCGCACATCGGCCCGCTCGTCAGGCCTCCGCCTGCCCCGCTCCCACCAGCGCGGCGACCCGCCCCACCCCGAACACGTACCCCTGCACGCCGCAACCCGCGATCACGCCGTCGGCGCGGAGCGAGACGTAGGAGTGGTGCCGGAACTCCTCGCGCTTGTGGATGTTGGAGATGTGGACCTCCAACACGGGTATGCCGTCGCATGCGTTGAGGGCGTCGAGGATCGCGACGGAGGTGTGCGAATAGGCGCCGGGGTTGATCACGATGCCGACGTGCTGCAGGCGCGCCTCGTGGATCCAGTCGACCAGCTCACCCTCGTGGTTGGACTGCCGGAAGTCCACGGTTCCGCCATGCGCGGCCGCCGCCTTGACGCACATCGCCTCGACGTCGGCAAGCGTGTCGGAACCGTAGATCTCCGGCTGCCGCTGACCCAGCAGGTTCAGGTTGGGCCCGTTGAGAATCATGATCGGGGCGTTGGCGAGGGTGCGGGGCACGGTTCCTCCGGTCCTGTGGGCTGAGCCGTCGCCGAGGGCGCCGTCCAGGTCTGCTGCTCCGACCTGGTCTACGGTAGTCGGCGTCGGCCGAGCTTCACTCCCGGTGCTGGTTGTTTCCACCCCCCGTCAGGGCCCGCGATTTTCGTCAGGCCTCGATGCTGTCCTTCGGAGTGCCTTCGGTCTCCTTCTGCGCCGCCTCG
>CAMLJW010000215.1 GCA_946480485.1 uncultured Streptomyces sp.
GGTTGGCGTAGCAAAGGGGTTCCGTCACCGCGGCACCCGTACGACCCCCTCCTGGATCACCGTGATCGCCAGCTGCCCGTCCCGCGTGTAGATCCGGGCCTGGCCAAGGCCCCGCCCGCCCGACGCGGACGGCGACTCCTGGTCGTACAGGAGCCACTCGTCGGCGCGGAACGGACGGTGGAACCACATCGCGTGGTCCAGCGAGGCGCCGACGATGTCACCGACGGCCCAGCCGCCACGCCCGTGGGCGAGCAGGACGGAGTCGAGGAGCGTCATGTCGGAGACATAGGTGGCGAGGCACACGTGCAGTAGCGGATCGGCCGTGAACTCGTCGAGTTTGCCGTTGGTGCGGAACCACACCTGGGAGCGGGGCTCCCGCCGCTCCCCCACCGTGGCGAAGGGCGGCGCGTCCACGTACCGCAGGTCGACCGCCTCCCGCGCCTCCAGCAGCCACTCCAGGACGCCGTGTTCGCGGAACACGTCCGCGTACTCGGGCAGCATCTCCGCCGCGGTCGGCAGCGTTTCGGGGTCGGGTGAGGCCGGCATGCCGGCCTGGTGCTCCATGCCGTCCTCGTACACCTGGAAGGACGCGGAGAGATGGAAGATCGGCTGCCCGTGCTGGACCGCGACGACCCGCCGGGTGGTGAAGGAACCGCCGTCGCGAATGCGGTCCACGGTGTAGACGATCGGCGCGCCGGGGTCCCCGAGGCGCAGGAAGTACGCGTGCAGGGAGTGGGCGAGCCGGTCCTTTGGGACCGTACGCCCGGCGGCGACCAGCGCCTGCGCCGCGACCTGACCGCCGAAGACGCGCGGGACGACGGCGGACTGGGACTGGCCGCGGAATATGTCCCGCTCGATCGGCTCGAGGTCGAGTAGATCGAGCAGGGAAGAAAGTGCCTGGCTCTGGCTCATGGTGTCGGCTGTACCGTGCGGTGACCGCGAATCGCTTACAGGCCCATGTCCTTCGCAATGATCATCTTCATGACCTCGCTGGTGCCGCCGTAGATCCGGTTGACGCGGTTGTCCGTGTACAGACGGGCGATCGGGTACTCGTTCATGAAGCCGTAACCACCGTGCAGCTGGAGGCAGCGGTCGATGACACGGTGCGCGACCTCGGTGCAGAACAGCTTGGCGCTCGCGGCCTCGGCCGGGGTCAGCTCGCCCGCGTCGAGGGCCTCCAGGGAGCGGTCGGCGACGGCCTGGGCGGCGTCCACCTCGGCCTGGCAGGCGGCCAGCTCGAACTTGGTGTTCTGGAAGGCGCCGACCGGCTTGCCGAAGACGGTGCGCTCCCGCACGTACTCCTTGGCGAACCGGACGGCCGCCGCGGCCTGCGCGTACGCGCCGAAGGCAATGCCCCAGCGCTCGGAGGGCAGATTCCCGCCCAGGTAGGAGAAGCCCTTGTTCTCCTCGCCCAGCAGGTCCTCGACCGGCACCTTCACATCCACGAAGGCCAGCTCGGCCGTGTCGGAGACCTTCAGGCCGAGCTTGTCCAGCTTGCGGCCGACGGAGTAGCCCTCGGACTTGGTTCCGACCGCGAACAGGGAGATACCGAAGCGGCGGTCGTCCTCGCGCGCGGCGGCCGTCCGGGCGCACACGATCACGCGGTCGGCGTGCACACCGCCGGTGATGAAGGTCTTGGCGCCGTTGAGTACGTAGTGCGTGCCGTCGTCGGAGAGCTCGGCTGTGGTCTTCATGCCCGCGAGGTCGGAGCCGGCGCCGGGCTCGGTCATCGCGAGGGCCCACATTTCCTCGCCGGAGACGAACTTCGGCAAAAAGCGCTTCTTCTGCTCGCCGGTGGCGAGCGCCTTGATGTAGGGCAGGCCGAGCAGCACATGCACGCCGGAGCCGCCGAAGGAGACGCCCGCGCGGGCGGTCTCCTCGTACATCACGGCCTCGAACTTGTGCGTGTCGATGCCGGCGCCGCCGTACTGCTCGTCCACGCGGATGCCGAAGACGCCCAGATCGGCGAGCTTGTAGTAGAAGTCGCGCGGCGCCTGGCCCGCTGCGAACCACTCGTCGTAGACCGGTACGACCTCGGCCTCGATGAAGGCACGCAGGGTCTCCCGGAACGCTTCGTGATCCTCGTTGAACACCGTACGGCGCACTACTGCCCACCTCCACCGGGGTACATGGCTTCGAACACGCTTGTCTAAGCGCTTGCTCAGCACGCAGGTTACCCGCCGGTCGGGACAACCGTCCAGAGACGTGAGTCACCCCGCACGGCCATGGGCGGCGGCTCGGAACGCCCCCCGCGCCATGCGGTGCAGCAGCGCCGCCGTCACCGCCCGGCCGGGCAGCGAGCCGGGGCGCCCCAGGTGCGGTGTCGAGTTCAGCAGCCCGAAGACCGCGTGCACGGCGGCCCGCGCGGCCGGCTGCGCGAGGTCGGGATGGACCGCGCACACGCTCTCCACCCACAGCTCGACATACTGCCGCTGGAGCTGCCGCACGAGCTTGCGGTCGCTGTCCCGGAGGCGGTCGAGCTCGCGATCGTGCAGGGTAATCAGGGCACGGTCGTCGAGCGCGAAGTCGATGTGCCCTTCGACGAGTGAGTCGAGGAGTGCCTCGGGGTCACGCCCCACGGCCGCGGCCCCCGCGGCCCCCACGGCCCCGGCCCTCGGGGCGCCCCCGGCTTCGGCCGCCGAGGCGCCCTCGGTTTCGGCCTCGGCGACCCGTCGCCTGGCACCGGTCAGCAGCTGCCCGCTGATCCCCACGAGCAGCTCGGCGAGCATCGCGTCCTTGCCCGCGAAGTGCCGGTACAGACCGGGTCCGCTGATGCCGACCGCCGCCCCTATCTCGTCGACCCCGACGCCGTGGAAGCCCCGCTCGGCGAAGAGCCGGGCAGCCTCCTTGAGGATCTGTTCACGCCGGGTGAGGGAGTCGGTTCTGGTGGCCATGGAAGCAATTCTAGACAGGGAGGTTAGCGTTCGTTAACCTAGGGGAGGCACGTTAACGCTTATTAACAAGGTGAGGGGACTCCAACGATGCAGGAGGCACCGGAGCTGACCAGCGACGGGGGTGCCCCCGCTCGAGCGCAGCCGAGAGGGGGGGAGGACCCCGCGTCGGCGGCCTGGCGGGCCAACGAGGCGGCGCACCGTGCGCTCGTCGACGAGCTGCGGCGGAAGCTGGCCACGGCCCGGCTCGGCGGCGGCGAGCGGGCGCGGGCGCGGCACACCGCACGCGGGAAGCTGCTGCCGCGCGACCGGGTGGACACACTCCTCGACCCCGGCTCGCCCTTCCTGGAACTGGCCCCGCTGGCGGCCGACGGGATGTACGACGGCCAGGCGCCGGCGGCGGGTGTCATCGCCGGCATCGGGCGGGTGAGCGGCCGCGAGTGCGTGGTCGTCGCGAATGACGCGACCGTCAAGGGCGGCACGTACTACCCGATGACGGTGAAGAAGCACCTGCGCGCCCAGGAGGTGGCGCTGGAGAACCGCCTCCCCTGTGTCTACCTGGTGGACTCCGGCGGCGCCTTCCTTCCCCTGCAGGACGAGGTGTTCCCCGACCGCGAGCACTTCGGGCGGATCTTCTACAACCAGGCGCGGATGTCGGGGGCGGGCATTCCGCAGATCGCGGCGGTGCTGGGCTCATGCACGGCGGGCGGCGCCTACGTCCCGGCGATGAGCGACGAGGCCGTGATCGTGCGCAATCAGGGCACGATCTTCCTGGGCGGCCCGCCCCTGGTGAAGGCCGCGACGGGAGAGGTCGTCACCGCCGAGGAGCTGGGCGGCGGCGAGGTGCACTCCCGGGTCTCCGGGGTGACCGACCACCTCGCGCAGGACGACGCGCACGCGCTGCGGATCGTCCGGACCATCGTGTCCACGCTTCCCGCGCGCGGAGCACTGCCCTGGTCGGTGATGCCGTCCGTGGAGCCGAAGGCGGACCCGGCCGGGCTGTACGGCGCGGTACCGGTGGATTCCCGCACCTCCTATGACGTACGCGAGGTCATCGCGCGCGTGGTCGACGGTTCGCGTTTCGCGGAGTTCAAGTCGCAGTTCGGGCAGACCCTGGTCACCGGCTTCGCCCGGGTGCACGGGCACCCGGTGGGCATCGTCGCCAACAACGGCATCCTGTTCGCGGAATCCGCCCAGAAGGGCGCCCACTTCATCGAGCTCTGCGACCAGCGCGGGATCCCGCTGGTCTTCCTGCAGAACATCTCGGGCTTCATGGTGGGGCGTGACTACGAGGCGGGCGGAATCGCCAAGCACGGCGCCAAGATGGTCACGGCCGTGGCGTGTACACGCGTACCGAAGCTGACGGTGGTCATCGGCGGGTCGTACGGCGCAGGCAACTACTCGATGTGCGGCCGGGCGTATTCGCCGCGCTTCCTGTGGATGTGGCCGAACGCCAAGATCTCCGTGATGGGCGGCGAACAGGCCGCGTCCGTGCTCGCGACCGTCAAGCGCGATCAGTTGGAGGCGCGCGGGGAGACCTGGCCCACCGAGGAGGAAGAGGCCTTCAAGGAGCCGATCCGCGCGCAGTACGAACACCAGGGGAACGCCTATTACGCGACGGCCCGGCTCTGGGACGACGGCGTGATCGACCCGGCGGAGACCCGGCAGGTGCTGGGTCTCGCCCTGACCGCGTGCGCCAACGCGCCCCTGGGTGAGCCCGGGTTCGGCGTCTTCCGGATGTGACCGGGTGAGGAGACCAACGACGATGTTCGACACAGTGCTGGTGGCCAACCGGGGCGAGATCGCCGTACGGGTCATCCGTACGCTGCGGTCGCTGGGTGTGCGCTCGGTGGCGGTGTTCAGCGACGCGGATGCCGATGCCCGGCATGTGCGTGCGGCGGACACGGCGGTACGGATCGGTCCGGCGCCGGCGGGCGAGAGCTATCTGTCGGTGGAGCGGCTGCTGGAGGCCGCCTCGTGCAGTGGCGCGCAGGCGGTGCACCCCGGGTACGGGTTCCTCGCCGAGAACGCCTCGTTCGCGCGGGCGTGCGCCGACGCCGGGCTCGTCTTCATCGGGCCGCCCGCGGAGGCGATCACGTTGATGGGCGACAAGATCCGGGCCAAGGAGACGGTGCGGGCGGCCGGGGTGCCGGTGGTGCCGGGGTCGTCGGGAAGCGGTCTGTCCGATGCCCGACTGATCGATGCCGCGCGGGAGATCGGCGTGCCGGTGCTGCTCAAGCCCTCGTCGGGCGGCGGTGGAAAGGGCATGCGGCTCGTCCGGGATGCGGAACTGCTGGCCGACGAGATCGCCGCCGCCCGGCGCGAGGCCCGCGCGTCCTTCGGTGACGACACACTGCTGGTGGAGCGGTGGATCGATCGGCCCAGGCATATTGAGATCCAGGTGCTCGCGGACGGCCACGGCCAGGTGGTGCACCTGGGTGAGCGCGAGTGCTCCCTTCAGCGCCGCCACCAGAAGATCATCGAGGAGGCGCCGAGCGTGCTCCTCGACTCCGCGACGCGTGCGGCCATGGGTGAGGCGGCGGTCCAGGCGGCTCGCTCCTGCGGCTACCGGGGGGCGGGCACGGTGGAGTTCATCGTGCCGGGCGGCAACCCGTCGTCGTACTTCTTCATGGAGATGAACACGCGTCTCCAGGTGGAGCATCCGGTGACCGAGATGGTGACGGGGCTGGACCTGGTGGAGTGGCAGTTGCGGGTCGCGGCCGGTGAGCGGCTGGCTTTCGGGCAGGGCGACGTCGCCCTCACAGGGCATGCGGTGGAGGCTCGTATCTGTGCGGAGGACCCTGCTCGGGGGTTTCTGCCGTCGGGCGGCACGGTGGTCGCCCTCCATGAGCCCCAGGGCGATGGGGTCCGTACCGATTCGGGGATGAACGAGGGTACGGAGGTTGGCTCGCTGTACGACCCGATGCTTTCCAAGGTCGTCGCGTACGGACCTGACCGGGCGACCGCTCTGCGGAAGCTTCGGGCCGCGTTGGCGCAGACGGTCATGTTGGGGGTGCCGACCAACGCGGGGTTCCTGCGGAGGCTGTTGGCTCATCCGGCGGTGGTGGCGGGTGAGTTGGACACGGGGCTGGTCGAACGGGAGGTTGAAAGCCTCGTCCAGGACGACGTGCCGGATGAGGTGTACGTGGCAGCCGGGTTGCTGCGTCAGGCGGGTCTTATCCCGGGGCCAGCCGACGTCTGGGTCGACCCCTTCTCCGTACCCAGCGGGTGGCGTCTGGGCGGTGAGTCCGCCTGGACTGTGCACCACCTGCGCGTGCCCGGCCACGATCCCGTCGAGGTACGCGTGCGCGGCTCCCTCCACGACGCGGAGGTCTCCTGGGGGCCCGGGGGCCTGCCTCCGGCCTCGGGAAGGGGTGGGCTCGGGGAAGAGGAACTCTCGCGCGTCACCCTCCGTCTCAACGGCCGCGCCCACACCTTCCACCGAGCCGGAACCTGGCTCGGCCGCGACGGCGACGCCTGGAACGTCCTGGACCACGACCCCGTCGCCGCCTCCCTCACCGGCACGGCCCACGCCGGCGTCGACTCCCTCACCGCCCCCATGCCCGGCACCGTCACCGTCGTGAAAGTCGCCGTGGGAGACGAAGTGACGGCCGGCCAGAGCCTGTTGGTGGTGGAGGCGATGAAGATGGAGCACGTCGTCTTGGCCCCGCACGCCGGCAGCGTCACCGAGCTGGACGTCACACCGGGTACGACCGTCGCCATGGACCAGGTGCTGGCCGTGATCGAGCCACTCGCAGCGGAGGAGGACACGACATGACGACGCCCGAACTGGGACTCCCCATGGCCGTTCCGGCGCCGGGGCTCCCCGCCGCCGTCCACATCCACGAGGTCGGCGCCCGCGACGGGCTGCAGAACGAGAAGACCACCGTTCCCACGGAGGTCAAGGCCGAGTTCATCCGGCGTCTCGCCGACGCGGGGCTCACCACCGTCGAGGCCACCAGCTTCGTCCACCCCGGATGGGTGCCCCAACTGGCCGACGCGGAGCAGCTGTTCCCCCTGGTACGGGACCTGTCCGACCTGAGCGGCACGGCGCTCCCGGTCCTCGTGCCGAACGAACGCGGACTGGACCGGGCCCTCGCCCTGGGCGCGACCCGTATCGCCGTCTTCGCGAGCGCCACGGAATCTTTCGCGAAGGCCAATCTCAACCGGACGGTCGACGAGGCGCTGGCCATGTTCGAACCGGTGGTCGAGCGGGCCAAGGCACAGCGGGCCCACGTCCGCGGTTACCTCTCCATGTGCTTCGGCGACCCCTGGGAGGGCCCGGTCCCCGTCCCCCAGGTCGCACGGGTCTGCAAGGCCCTCCTGGACATGGGCTGCGACGATCTGAGCCTCGGGGACACGATCGGCGTGGCGACCCCGGGGCACGTACAGGCCCTGCTCGCCGCCCTCGGCGAGGCGGGCGTGCCCACCGCCGCCCTTGGCGTGCACTTCCACGACACGTACGGCCAGGCCCTTGCCAACACCCTGGCCGCGCTCCAGCACGGGGTGACGACCGTCGACGCGTCCGCCGGCGGTCTGGGCGGCTGCCCCTACGCCAAGTCCGCCACCGGCAACCTCGCCACCGAAGACCTTGTGTGGATGCTGCGGGGCCTCGGCATCGACACCGGAGTCGACCTCGACCGTCTCGTCGCCACGAGCGTGTGGATGGCCGACCGACTGGGCCGACCCAGCCCGTCCCGCACCGTCCGCGCCCTCTCCTACAAGGAGTGATCCCCATGTCCCTGGACCATCGGCTCTCCCCCGAACACGATGAACTCCGCCGCACGGTCGAGCAGTTCGCGCACGACGTCGTGGCGCCGAAGATCGGCGACTTCTACGAGCGGCACGAGTTCCCGTACGAGATCGTCCGCGAGATGGGCCGGATGGGCCTGTTCGGGCTGCCGTTCCCGGAGGAGTACGGCGGCATGGGCGGCGACTACCTGGCACTGGGCATCGCACTCGAGGAACTCGCCCGTGTCGACTCCTCCGTGGCCATCACCCTCGAAGCGGGTGTCTCCCTCGGCGCGATGCCGATCCACGTCTTCGGCACCGAGGAACAGAAACAGACCTGGCTCCCCCGCCTCTGCTCGGGCGAGATCCTCGGCGCCTTCGGCCTCACAGAACCGGACGGCGGTTCGGACGCGGGCGCGACCCGTACGACGGCCCGCCTCGACGAGTCGACCAACGAATGGGTGATCAACGGCACCAAGTGCTTCATCACCAACTCCGGGACGGACATCACGGGCCTGGTCACCGTCACTGCGGCCACCGGCCGCACTCCGGAGGGCAAGCCGCACATCTCGTCGATCATCGTCCCGTCCGGGACGCCGGGCTTCACGGTGGCGGCCCCGTACTCGAAGGTCGGCTGGAACGCCTCGGACACCAGGGAGCTGTCCTTCGACGACGTCCGGGTGCCCGCCGCCAACCTCCTGGGCGAAGAGGGCCGCGGCTACGCCCAGTTCCTCCGCATCCTCGACGAGGGCCGCATCGCCATCGCGGCCCTCGCGACGGGCCTGGCCCAGGGCTGCGTGGACGAGTCCGTGAAATACGCCAAGGAGCGCCAGGCGTTCGGACGGCCGATCGGCGCGAACCAGGCCATCCAGTTCAAGATCGCCGACATGGAGATGAAGGCCCACACGGCCC
>CAMLJW010000216.1 GCA_946480485.1 uncultured Streptomyces sp.
GGCGAGCGCGGTGGCGCTTCGAGGCCGCGGGACGAGCACGCCCCCCGCGGCCTCCCACCCGGACCACCTGGGCCGCCCCGACGACTTCGACGCCCCCGGCTCGTACGACCACGGGGGCATGCGCGCGCGATCCCATGCGCACGGCCACGCGGGCGAGCACCGGCCTGCGAACCCGCCCGCGCCTGTCGACGCACCGGCCGGGTCTGGGGTGCCTGGTGCTTCCGGCTCACATGACGGATCGGGGGAACGCGACGATTCCGACCCGCACGGCCCCTTCGACTGGCACTACGGCTCGAGGACACGCGATACCACCGACGCACACGACGACTCCAGGACACGCGGTGCCTCCAACCCGCACGGCGCATCCGTCGCGCACGACGTTCCCGGCTCGCACAGCGCCCTCGGTGGACAGGACAGCGTCGGCACACACCGCGGGAGCGCGACCGGCGTAGCGGGCGGCTTCGGTGAGCTGGGCGAGACGAACACCGCCCATCGCCCCGGTACCCCGGACGAGGGGGGCCGGCCGCTCGACCCGTACGAGGCGCTCTCCGCCCCCCGCCCCGCACCCGGTGGGCTTCCCTGGGGCACGGCGCTGCTCGCGGCCGGGCTCGCCATCGAGGCGTACGCGAGCCGCACCGGCCCCGTTCTCGGCCCCGCACCCGGGCTCACCCTGCCCGAAGGCCTGGCGGGCGGCCCCGTCGGAGTGCTCATCGGCTGGGGGCTCACCGCTCTCGGGCTGGCGCTTGCCGGGCCAGGGGCCACCCATCTGTGCGGCCGGCTGCTGCAGGCGGTACGCCCGGGGGCGCTGCGGCTGCTCGCCGGGCGTGTGCTCATGGAGGAGGCAGGGCGCATCGGCCGGCCACTCGGCTTGGTGTGCGCGGTGGCGTCGGGCGCGTACGCCATGGCGACCCTCTACACCCGCGCGCGCCCCGACATCGGGCCGCTCACCGCGCTCGGCGCGCTGCTCGTCGCGGGATGCTCCGTCGCGACGCTTCTGACAGCCGCGGTCGAGGCCAGGCAGGCCCGTGCCGACATCACTGCGGCACTGGAGCGGCTCGGCGCACCCGCCGCGACGCTGCGCAGCGCGGCCGCACTGCGTGCCGGAGCGCTGCTCGCCGTCCTCGGCCCGCTGACCTGGGCGGTGGGGGAGCTCACGGCGCTGCCCCTGACCGGCTGAGCACGTACGGAAAACTTCGCCGCAGCAGATGAGTTTTCCGCGAGCCCCGGGTCTACCCCACGAACGGCACATCGCTTTAGGGAGAGACCTCACATGTACCAGCAGATGATCTTCGTGAACCTGGCCGTGAACAACCTCGACGCCTCGAAGAAGTTCTTCACGGAACTCGGCTACGCGATCAACCCGCAGTTCTCCGACGAGCACGGCGCGAGCATCGTCATCAGCGACACGATCATCGCGATGATCATGACTAAGCAGCGCTACGCCGACTTCACGAAGAAGGAGATCGCGGACTCGACGAAGACGAGCGAGGTGCTGCTGTGTCTGAGCGCCGAGAGCCGCGAGAAGGTGGACGAACTCGTCGGCAGGGCGATCGCGGCGGGCGGCTCGGCGACCGGCGAGACGCAGGACCACGGCTTCATGTACGGCCGCGCCTTCGACGACCCGGACGGCCACACCTGGGAGATCGTGTGGATGGACCCGGCGGCGGTCCAGGGCTGAAGGCGTCCGGAACGCCGGCTGACGTACTCCGGCGAAACGTCGGCTGATGGCTCTGACGGACGCCGGCTGACACCTATGGCAAACGTCAGCTAAAGCCAAGGATCAACACGGACACGCGGATTGACAAGAAGTGACGGTGCCCAATAAACCTTTGAGGCGTGCGGAGTTTCTGTGGTTACAGTGCCCCCCGTACACTCCACCCCCCTTAGTTGTGCATTCTGTGAAGGGCAATCGTGTCCATATCTCGTAGACCCTGTCGACCTCGTCGTACCGTGCTCGCCGTGGGTTCCCCGCGTGCCCTGCGCGTTCTCGGTGTCGCCTCCGCCTCGGCCGCGCTCGCGCTCGGCGCCGCGGGTAACGCGCTCGCCTGCGACATCAGTGAGTTCTCGGCGTTCGCCAAATGCGACGGCGCCAAGGGCGTCATCAGCGTGACCGACAAGGACCCCAGCGGTGTCCCGGCCACCGTCACCGTCTACCTCAAGTCGAACGGCGGCGCGGACGAGAAGCTCGTCGGCAGCCAGGAGGTCAAGGGCTCCCGCGAGGGCGTGACCATCGCATTCGTCGAGGACTGGCAGCCGAACGCCACGTACCGCATCCACATCAAGGCCGGGAACCGGGTCGACGAGGACATCAAGCCGGACCTGACCACGCCGTCCGAGGCGTGCAAGGCGCCCGAGGCTCCGACGCATCCGGCGCGCCCGACCCCGAACCCGCCCCGGAAACCGGCGGACATTCCCTCGGAGGAGCCGAACCCGTCGAAGCCGGAGAAGACCCCGCCCGCGCCCGCGGGGGACAACGCTCCGTCACCTGCGGCCAAGAACCCCGACCTCGCCGAGACGGGTGCGAGCTCCAACACCGGTACGATCGCCGGTATCGCGGCCGCGCTCGTGGTGGCCGGCGGTGGGCTGGTGTTCGCACTGCGCCGCCGTGGCACGTCGAACGACGGCTGAGTACCGCCCAGTTGTGGCCCGCCCCTGAACAGCACCCCCTGGAATGCGTCCCGTGAAGGCCCCCGGTGCTGGGGCGGGCCTCGGCTGTCACCGACCGTCCGCTCCCAGGACCAGGTCCAGGCCACGGCCTGGGACCCCGCAGCGTCCCGGCGGCCGGCGCGGCGCCCTTTGCCTGCCGGGCGTCGAGCCCGGCAGGATCGGGGGCAGCGTCGCTCTGCAGTCCCTCGAAGCCGGGCACCTGCGTTCGGGAACCTCCTCACTGGCTCATGTCCGCACGATGTGCGAGCACGACGATTTCGGCCGCGTCGAACGCCACTGAGACCTCGTCCCCCGGCTCCGGGGCCTCCCGCAGAGCACACGCCGCCTCCAGGCGTGGTGCGCCCTCCGGCTGCAGTTGTACGGCAACATGGGTGCCCCGGAACGTGCGCGCCGCGACCGTGCAGCGCAGCCCCTCCGCGACGGGCACGATCCGTACCCCCGCGGGCCTGATGAGCAGTGTGCCCTCGCCCTGCGGGGCACCGGCGGGCACCGGAACCTTCCCCCACGGCGTGTCCGCGACCTCCCCGCTCACGTTCGCTCCGACCACGTTCTCGAAGCCGAGGAAGCGGGCCACGAACTCGTCCTGCGGCCGCTGCCACACCTCAAGTGGCGTACCGGACTGGGCGATCCGTCCGCCGCGCATCACCACGACCCGGTCGGCGAGCGCGAACGCCTCGCCCTGATCGTGGGTGACCGCGAGCACGGTGGTGCCCAACGCAGCGAAGAGCTCCCGGAGTTCGACGACGAGCCGCTCGCGCAGGGACCGGTCGAGCTGACCCAGCGGTTCGTCAAGCATGAGCAGGCGGGGACGCGGGGCGAGCGCGCGGGCGAGTGCGACGCGCTGCTGTTCGCCTCCGGAGAGGGAGGCGATGGCCCTGGACGCGGCTCCCGGCAAGCCGACCAGCTCCAGCAAATCCGTTACCTGTACGTTCCGTTCGACCTTCGACGCGCCGTGCATCCGCAGCCCGAAGGCCACGTTGCCGCCGACGTCGCGCTGCGGGAACAGCTGGTGGTCCTGGAACATCAGGCCGACGCCCCGCTTGTGCGCGGGCACCCCTCCGAGGTCACGGCCGTCCAGGAACACCCGCCCGGAGTCGAGCGGCTGCAGCCCCGCCACCGCCCTCAGCAGCGTCGACTTGCCACTGCCACTGGGCCCGAGCACGCATACGATCTCGTGTTCGGCGACGTCGAGGCCGACGGCGTCGAGCGCGGCCCGCGCCCCGAACCGTACGGTCGCCTCATCCAGCTTGAGCATCGTCAGAACTCCCCCGTCCGGTCGGCGCGGACGCGTTCCAGGAGGAGCAGCGCCACCGCGCACACCACCATCAAGATGGTCGAAAGTGCCATCGCCTGACCGTAGTTGAGCTCGCCCGCGCGCCCGAGTAGCCGGGCCACGGCGACCGGCAGGGTCGGGTTGTCGGGACGTGCGATGAAGACGGTCGCGCCGAACTCGCCGAGCGACACGGCGAAAGCGAAACCGGCCGCGATCAGCAGCGCCCGCCGCACCATCGGCAGATCGACCTCGCGCCACACCCGCCACGGTGAAGCCCCGAGCACGGCCGCCGCCTCGCGCAGCCGCGCGTCCACCGCTCGCAGTACGGGCAGCATGGTCCGTACGACGAAGGGGACGCCGACCAGCGCCTGGGCCAGCGGCACCAGGATCCAACTGCTTCTGAGATCCAGCGGCGGCTTGTCGAGCGCGATGAGGAAGCCGAAGCCGACGGTCACGGCGGAGACGCCGAGCGGCAGCATGAGCAGGGCGTCGAAGCCGCGTGCGAGAGGGCCGGGGGCGCCACGGGTGAGCGCGGCGGCCGCGAGCCCGCCGATCAGCAGGGCGAGGGCGGCGGCGGTGAAGGCGTACTCCAGTGAAGTGCCGACAGCTTCGATCGGCGGCACCAGGAAGACGCCGCTGTCGTCATCGGTCAGCGCCTTGTAGTACGCGAATCCGGGGGCGTCCAGAGAGCGTTGGACCAGCACGGCCAGCGGCAGCAGAAGCAGTACGGCGACGGTGCCGAGGACGGAGGCGAGCAGCGACCACTGCCCGGCCCCGCGCGGCGCTCGCGCGGTCACGGAGGCGTCCACCAGACGCAGGGCCGTCTCCCGGCGACGTACCGTCCACGCGTGGACGGCGAGAATCGCCCCCACCGCCACAAACTGGATCATGGTGAGCACGGCGGCCGTCGAGAGATCGAAGATCTCCGAGGTCTGCCGGTAGATCTCGACTTCGAGGGTCGAGAAGGTGGGGCCGCCCAGGATCTGCACCACGCCGAAGGAGGTGAAGGTGAAGAGGAAGACCATGAGTGCGGCGGCGGCGACCGCGGGGGCGAGTGCCGGGAGGGTCACCCTGCGCCAGGCCGCGAACCGCGAGGCGCCGAGTACCCGCGCGGCCTCCTCCTGACGGGGGTCGAGCTGGGACCAGAGGCCCCCGACGGTGCGTACGACGACCGCGTAGTTGAAGAAGACATGCGCGAGCAGGATGGCCCAGACGGTGGTGTCGAGACGTACGCCCCACAGCTCGTCCAGCAGTCCACCGCGCCCGACCAGCGCCAGGAAGGCGGTCCCGACGACGACCGTCGGGAGCACGAACGGAACGGTGACGACCGCCCGCAGCACCTGCTTGCCCCTGAAATCGAAGCGCGCGAAGACATACGCGCCCGGGAGCGCGAGCAGCAGCGTGAGCGTGGTCGAGGCGAGCGCCTGCCAGGTTGTGAACCACAGGACGTGCCGGATGTCCGACCGGGCGAGCGCCTCGCCGATCCGCCCCAACTGCCAGACGCCTTCGACCTCGAGGCCGCGGGCCACGATCGCGGCGACCGGATAGGCGAAGAAGACCGCGAAGAACGCGACGGGCAGGGCCATCAGCCCGAGCCGCGCCGCGTTCGGGCGAGCCGCGTTCCAGCGAGCCGCCTTTCGGCCGCTTACTTCAGTACGAGCGAGGTCCACGACTTGACCCACTGGTCACGGTTGTCGGCGATCTTGGCGGGGGCCATGGTCTCGGGGTCCTCAACCGCCGGACCGTACTCCGTGAACTCGGCCGGCACCCGAGCGCCCTTGACCACCGGGTACACGAACATGTTCAGCGGCATGTCCTCCTGGAACTCCTTCGAGACCAGGAAGTCGATGAGCGCCTTGCCGCCCTTCTCGTTGCCTGCGTGGCTCAGCAGCCCCGCGAACTCGATCTGCCGGAAGCAGGTGCCGGTCGCGACGCCGGTCGGCGCGGTCTTCGGCCTCGGGTCGGCGAAGATCACCTCGGCGGGCGGCGACGAGGCGTACGAGACGACGAGGGGCCGGTCGGCCTTGGCCTTCTTGCCGCCGGCCGATCCGGAGAACTCCTCGTTGTACGCCTGCTCCCAGCCGTCGACGACCTTCACTCCGTTGGCCTTGAGCTTCTTCCAGTAGTCCGGCCAGCCGTCGTCGCCGTACCTGGCGGCGGTCCCGAGCAGGAAGCCGAGGCCGGGCGAGGACGTGGACGCGTTCTCCGTGACGAGCAGGTTCTTGTACTCGGGCTTGATCAGGTCGTCGAACGACGTCGGCGGGTCCAGCTTGCGCTCGGTGAAGTAGGCCTTGTCGTAGTTGACGCAGATGTCGCCGGTGTCGACGGGCGTCACGCGGTGCTCGTCCTTGTCGAGCTGGACGTCGTCGGCGACCTCCGACAGGCCCTTGGCCTCGTACGACTGGAACAGCCCGTTGTCGAGCGCTCTGGAGAGCAGCGTGTTGTCGACGCCGAAGAAGACGTCGCCCTGTGGGTTGTCCTTGGTGAGGATCGCCTTGTTGACGGCCTGCCCGGCGTCGCCGTCCTTGAGGATCTCGACCTGGTATCCGGACTGCTTCTCGAACGCCTTCAGCACGTCCTTGGAATAGGCGAAGGAGTCATGGCTGACGAGCGTCACGGCCTTGGAGCCGGCGGCCCCGTCGCCGGAGCCGGACTCGGACGCCCCGCACGCAGACAGCGTGACGAGTCCCAGCCCCACGACCACGGCCGTGAACTTCTTGGTGGTGCTCACCGGATTCCTCCTGGGTTTGACCAGGAAGAGACGCGGCCCTGCCCGGGAACCTCTGACAGTTCCCGGACAGGGCGCAACAGCTTGAGTGGAGACCGAACTTCCTACCCAGAATGACCTGGGCGAGGTTCAGAGGGTCTGCGGTCCGCTACCGCACTCTCAGCGCTGTGGCGCTCCCCTGTCGGAATATGAAGGTGTACGTACGAGAATCAGACTACAGCGCCGGCTCCCGCGGCCGCCGAGCGGCAGCGCTGCCGCTCGGCGGCCAACGCTCGGCGGTAAACGCTCGGTGGCTACCGCTCGGTCGCCGCGAGCTGCCCGCATGCCCCGTCGATCTCCTGGCCCCGTGTGTCCCGGACGGTGACCGGCACCCCGTGCGCAGCGATCGCCTCGACGAACGCCTTCTCGTCCTCAGGGCGCGAGGCGGTCCACTTCGAGCCGGGCGTCGGGTTCAGCGGGATCAGGTTGACGTGCACCGGCCTGCCCTTGAGCAACCGCCCGAGCCGGTCACCGCGCCACGCCTGGTCGTTGATGTCCCGGATCAGCGCGTACTCGATGGAGAGCCGACGCCCCGACCTGGACGCGTACTCCCACCCGGCGTCGAGAACCTCCCGCACCTTCCACCGCGTGTTGACGGGTACGAGGGTGTCGCGCAGCTCGTCGTCCGGCGCATGCAGCGAGATGGCGAGCCGGCACGTGAAGCCCTCGTCGGCGAACCGGTGGATGGCGGGGACGAGCCCGACGGTCGACACGGTGATGCCCCGCTGCGACAGCCCGAGCCCGTCCGGCTGCGGGTCGGTTAGCGCACGTATCGCTGCGACGACGCGCTTGTAGTTGGCGAGGGGCTCTCCCATGCCCATGAACACGATGTTGGAGAGTCGCGCCGGACCACCGGGGATCTCCCCGTCCCGCAGGGCCCGCATCCCGTCCACGATCTGGTGCACGATCTCGGCGGTCGACAGGTTCCGGTCGAGCCCGGCCTGTCCGGTGGCGCAGAAGGGGCAGTTCATGCCGCAGCCCGCCTGCGAGCTGATGCACATGGTGACCCGGTCCGGGTAGCGCATCAGCACGGACTCGACGAGTGTCCCGTCGAACAGCTGCCACAGGGTCTTGCGGGTCGTGTCCTGGTCGGTGGACAGATACCGCACGACCGTCATCAGCTCGGGAAGCAGCGCCTCCTGGAGCTTGGCACGCGAACCGGCGGGGATGTCGGTCCAGTGCTCCGGCTGGTGCGTGTACCGCGCGAAGTAGTGCTGCGACAACTGTTTGGCGCGAAACGGCTTCTCTCCGATCGCGGCGACGGCTTCCTTGCGCTCTGCGGGCGAGAGATCGGCAAGGTGCCGCGGCGGCTTCTTGGCTCCGCGGGGGGCGACGAAAGTGAGTTCTCCTGGCTTAGGCATGGCTGTACCAGTGTGGCAGAAATACGAACAGGGGCTCGCCACCTGTGGACAACGAGCCCCTCACGTACAAACCTGCAGGTCAGCTGTACTTCACCCGCACTCCACCAAGCTCAGCCGGAGTCGACGGAGATCACCGGCAGCAGCCACACCACCGGCACGGTAGTAGGCAGCAGCGAGTCCAACCGGTCCATGCTGTGACGATGCACGGCTACCGCCGCATGGCGCCATGCCCCTGACTCACCCCGCCCCAACGAAAAAAACGAGCAAGAGCCACACCACCGGCGCGGTAGGCAGCAGCGAGTCCAACCGGTCCATGATCCCGCCATGCCCCGGAAGCAGCGTCCCCATGTCCTTGATGCCCAGGTCGCGCTTGATCATGGACTCGCCGAGGTCGCCGA
>CAMLJW010000217.1 GCA_946480485.1 uncultured Streptomyces sp.
GGACGCGCTCCTCGGCGGGGCCCTGTAAGCCGCTGTGCGCAGCCGGGCGGCGGGCGGTTCGTCACCCGCCCGGCTGCATCTGTCTGCGGAGCCCGTGCAAGCCCTCAACGGAGCGCTTCGGGCGGGCAGCCGGCGACGAAGCAGAAACCCGGATCCGCCCGCGGTCGGCCTGGGAGCGGCCGAGCTGCCCTACGGCCGATCTCCCACACGGAGTACACGGAGTACACGGAGTACACGGAGTACACGGAGAACGACGTGGTGGCGATACCGAACGTCCGACCGCTTCGGGGAAACGACCGAGGGCGGCGCGCCCGGCGCGCACCGCCCTTGGTCGGTTCAGTCCTCCGACGAGTCCTCGGCGGACCCGTCCTCGGTGTGGTCGGTGGGATCCGGTCGCTGCGGCTTCGGCGGACGGGGGCGGCCGCTCGGGGTGTCACGCAGGTACGAAGCCGAGTCGCCGCTCTCCGTTGCGTGCCCTCCGGCCTGGCCCGCCGGGCCGGCGCCGTCCCGTCTGCGCAGATAGCGCTCGAACTCGCGGGCGATCGCCTCGCCCGACGCCTCGGGCAGCTCGGCGGTGTCCCGGGCCTCCTCCAGCGTCTGTACGTACTCGGCGACCTCGCTGTCCTCGGAGGCCAGCTGGTCCACGCCCAGCTGCCAGGCCCGCGCGTCCTCGGGCAGCTCGCCCAGCGGGATGCGCAGGTCGATGAGGTCCTCCAGGCGGTTGAGGAGGGCCAGCGTCGCTTTCGGGTTCGGCGGCTGAGACACGTAGTGCGGCACGGCCGCCCACAGCGACACCGTGGGTACGCCCGCATGTGTGCACGCCTCCTGGAGGATGCCGACGATGCCCGTCGGACCCTCGTACTTGGTCTCCTCCAGGTCCATGGTGCGGGCCAGGTCCGCGTCGGACGTGACCCCGCTGACCGGTACCGGGCGCGTATGCGGGGTGTCGCCGAGCAGGGCGCCCAGGATCACCACCAGCTCCACGCCCAGCTCGTGGGCGAAGCCCAGCAGCTCGTTGCAGAACGAGCGCCAGCGCATGGACGGCTCGATACCCCGGACCAGGACCAGGTCGCGCGGCTTCTCACCGCCGACCCGGACCACCGAGAGTCGGGTCGTCGGCCAAGTGACCTTGCGTACACCGCCGTCCAGCCACACGGTGGGGCGGTTGACCTGGAAGTCGTAGTAGTCCTCGGCGTCGAGCGCCGCGAAGACCTCGCCCTTCCATTCCCTGTCGAGATGCGCGACCGCGGTGGAGGCGGCGTCGCCGGCGTCGTTCCAGCCTTCGAACGCGGCCACCATGACCGGGTCGACCAGCTCGGGAACCCCCTCGAGCTCGATCACCCAGCGCCTCCTTCCGACGTGCCCTCACGTACGCCCCAACCTTACGGTGTGCGGACGGGGCGCCCGCAGCCCCCTTGCGCGGGGGAGTGAACGCATCACTGCCCCGATAGCCACCCCGGAACACCCCACAGTCATCGGAGCTGTCTCTGATCAACTTCGTCCGCGCCCCTGGGCGCTGTCCCAACGGGCCGGCCGGCCGCCCCGCGTCGGAGCACTGAACGCTCCCGTATCAGCACTGAGCCCTCCCGCACCAGGAATGAGCCCTCTTGAAGCCCCTCAGGGGGTGCCGCGCAGCCACTGCTCCACGCTCGCGATGTGGACCGTAGCCCACGAGCGGGCCGCCTCCTCGTCGTGGTCGCGCAGGGCCGTGAGGATCGCGCGGTGTTCGTGGAGAGTGCGGCTGATGAGGTCCTCGCGGGGCAGGCCGCGCCGGATGCGGGCCCGGGTGACGGGACCGGAGAGGCCGTCGAGGAGCGAGCAGAGCACCGAGTTGCCGGAGCTCTGCACGATGCCCCGGTGGAACTTCAGGTCGCAGGCGACGAGTTCCTCCACCGAGGGCTCGGCGCCCAGCGCGTCCAACTGGGAGGTGAGCGCGTCCAGTTGCTGCCCGCTGATGCGCGAGGCCGCCATCGCGGTCGCGGCGGGCTCGAGGATGCGACGCACCGCGAGGAACTCCAGGACGGTGTCGTCGCGGTGGAAGTCGACGACGAAACCCAGCGCCTCCAGGAGGAGCTGCGGGTCCAGGCTGGTGACGTACGTGCCGTCGCCCTGTCGGACGTCCAGGATACGGATCAGGGAGAGAGCGCGCACGGCTTCCCGCAGGGAGTTGCGGGACAGGCCCAGGTCGGAGGCGAGCTCGCTCTCCCTGGGGAGCCGGTCGCCGGGGCGCAGCGTGCCGGAGACGATCATTCCCTTGATTTTCTCGATCGCCTCATCGGTGACTGCCATGGCGGGCCTCCCAGCGCTCAGACATCCGATGTCTCATGATGGGGCCTCGGCGACCATGTGAGGTCGAATCTGTCAGCTCTCGTCTTCAAGCCAGCCCATGGTCCGCTCGACGGCCTTGAGCCAGCTCTTGTACTCGCGGTCGCGCTTCTCCGCGGCCATGTCGGGAGTCCACTCGGCGGCCCGGCGCCAGTTGGCGCGCAGGTCGTCCGTGGTGGACCAGAAGCCGACGGCGAGACCGGCGGCGTAGGCGGCACCGAGGCAGGTGGTCTCGGCGACCATCGGGCGCACCACGGGGGCGTCCAAGAAGTCCGAGAGCGTCTGCATCAGCAGGTTGTTGGAGGTCATGCCACCGTCGACCTTGAGCGCCGCGAGCTCGACACCGGAGTCCTTCGTCATGGCGTCGGTGATCTCACGGGTCTGCCAGGCGGTGGCCTCCAGGACGGCGCGCGCGAGATGCGCCTTCGTGACGTACCGGGTGAGGCCGGCGATCACCCCGCGGGCGTCGGAGCGCCAGTACGGGGCGAACAGGCCGGAGAAGGCCGGTACGAAGTAGGCGCCGCCGTTGTCCTCCACCGAGAGCGCGAGCGTCTCGATCTCGGCGGCGGTGGAGATCAGGCCCATCTGGTCGCGCATCCACTGCACCAGCGAACCGGTGACCGCGATCGCCCCCTCCAGGGCGTAGACAGGCTTCTCGTCGCCGATCCGGTAGCCGACCGTGGTCAGCAGGCCGTTGTACGAGTTGACCGGCTTGTCACCGGTGTTCATCAGCAGGAAGGTGCCGGTGCCGTACGTCGACTTGGCCTCGCCCTCCAAGAAGCAGGTCTGGCCGAACAGGGCCGCCTGCTGGTCGCCGAGCGCGGAAGCGACGGGAATGCCGCCGAGGACGTCGCCGAGCCTGCCGCCGGTTACCGCGCCGTACACCTCGGCGGAGGAGCGGATCTCGGGCAGCATCTGGTGCGGCACGCCGATGGACTCGCAGATCCTCTCGTCCCACTGCGTCGTGTGCAGGTTCATGAGGAGGGTGCGGGAGGCGTTGGTGACGTCGGTGACATGGTGGCCACCGTTGACACCGCCGGTCAGGTTCCAGATGACCCAGGAGTCCATGGTGCCGAAGAGGATGTCGCCCGCCTCGGCGCGCTCCCGCAGGCCCTCGACGTTGTCGAGCAGCCAGCGCGCCTTCGGACCCGCGAAGTACGACGCGAGGGGCAGACCCGTCTCACGGCGGAAACGGTCCTGGCCGACGTTGCGGCCGAGCTCCTTGCAGAGGGCGTCGGTGCGGGTGTCCTGCCAGACGATGGCGTTGTGGACGGGCTCACCGGTGTTCTTGTCCCAGAGCAGGGTGGTCTCCCGCTGGTTGGTGATGCCGATGGCCTTGATGTCGTCACGGGTGACACCGGCCTTCTGGATGGCCCCGGCGACGACCTCCTGGACGTTGGCCCAGATCTCGGCGGCGTCGTGCTCGACCCAGCCCGGCTTCGGGAAGATCTGCTCGTGCTCCTTCTGGTCGACGGAGACGATACGGCCGTCCCTGTCGAAGACGATGCAGCGGCTGGAGGTGGTGCCCTGGTCGATGGCGGCGATGAACGGCCCGGAGGTGTGCGCGTCGGTCACGGTGTGCTCCTAAAAGTCCGTGGAACGGGGCTGGCTCGCGGCGTATTGCCCGCGGCGCGTTGCTTGGGGCTTGCTTGCGGCTCCGAGCGGGCGTACGGCGCTGGGGGGACGCACAGCTCTGAGCGGACGTTCGGCTCTAAGCAAAAGCGACGTTGTAGAGGACTGCGGCTGTCGCTCCGCCGATCAGCGGACCGACGACCGGGACCCAGGCGTAGCCCCAGTCGGAGCGGCCCTTGTTCGGCAGGGGCAGAAGGGCGTGCACGATACGCGGGCCGAGGTCACGGGCCGGGTTGATGGCATAGCCGGTCGGACCACCGAGGGAGAGGCCGATGCCGACCACCACGAGGGCGGTGATCAGAGCGCCCAGGGTGCCGAGGCCCTTGCCGCTGTCGTTCAGGCCCTGGGTCAGGACCGCGAGTACCAGCACAACGGTGCCGATGATCTCGGTGGCGAGGTTCTGCGCCGCGTCCCGGATCTCCGGAACGGTGGAGAATATGCCGAGCACGGGGCCGGCCTGGGCCTCCTGGGCTTCGACGGACTTGGTGACCTGAGCACCCGGACCGTCGACGATCTCGCGGTCGGTGAGGTGTGCCTGGAACTGTCCCTGGTACGCGACCCAGACCAGGGTGGCACCGATCATGGCGCCCAGCAGCTCCCCCGCGAAGTAGATGGGGACGTTGCTCCAGTCACCGTCCTTGACGGCGATGCCGACGGTGACGGCCGGGTTCAGGTGGGCACCGGAGAGTGGCGCCGACGTGTACGCCGCCGTGAGAACCGCTAAGCCCCACCCTAAGGCGATGGCGAGCCAGCCGGCGTTGCGTGCCTTGGAGGCCCTCAGAGTGACGGCGGCGCAGACGCCGCCGCCGAGCAGGATGAGTACGGCGGTACCGATGGTCTCGCCGATGAAGATGTCGGAGATGGACACCCGCGACTCCTTTGTCCTTCGTCCAGGGGAGGGCGAACCCCGGGTCCCTCCGGCGGTCCGCGCCCTCTCGGGGTGAGGGGATGCTGGCCCGTGACGATGTCACACAAAGCGCGTATTGCCGGTAGGTGTTCGACAATGTCGACCGATGGACGTGAGTCTCGCTCTGGGGTCCGCGGCGCGTCAAGACTCCCGTTGTCGAAAGACACGATCGTTAGTGATCGCTGCGCGCCATCGGTCGTGAAGCCGGTGAGACATCCGCGGGGAGGCAGGCGCGGGAGGCAGGCGCGGGAGGTACGACGAAGGCTGGGGCATGACGACACCCCGGCCCCGCTCGGCCCGACCGACCGCGTACGCGTTCTGGTGCCGCGGCTCGGAACCGCCCGCCGCCGCGATCGCTCAGAACCACCCCGCGCCCAGATCCCGCGACACGGCGCGGGCGCAGCCGCGTACCGCCGCGATCAGTGCTGGGCGCAGCTCGCCGTCCGCGCAGACCCGCTCCACGGCCCCCGTGACGGCCACCGCGCCGACGGGCATCCGCCGCCGGTCGTGAATGGGTGCGGCCACGGACGCCATGCCCTCCCACGTCTCCTCCACATCGGCCGCGTACCCGCGCGCGCGGGTGATGTCCAGGACGCCCTCGAACGCGTCCGGCTCGCAGACCGTGCGCGCCGTGAACTCCTTGCGCTCGGCCGCCACGACCTTGCTGTGGGCCACCGGGTCGTACGCCGACAGCACCTTGCCCAGGGCGGTGGAGTGCAGCGGCTGCATGGCCCCCACCTCCAGGACCTGACGGCTGTCGTCGGGCCGGAAGACGTGGTGCACGATCAGCACGCCGTGCTGGTGCAGGATCCCCAGGTGGACACTCTCGCCGCTGGAGCGCGCCAGGTCGTCGGTCCATACGAGGGCACGCGCGCGCAACTCGTGGACGTCCAGGTATGTGGTGCCGAGCCGCAGCAGCTCCGCACCCAGCTGATAGCGGCCGGAGGCGGCGTCCTGCTCGACGAAGCCCTCCTGCTGGAGTGTGCGCAGAATGCCATGGGCCGTGCCCTTGGCGAGACCGAGCGAGGAGGCGATGTCCGAGAGGCCGAGCCGCCGCTCACCGCCGGCGAGCAGCCGCAGCATCGCGGCCGCACGTTCGAGCGACTGGATGTTCCGTGCCATCGCAGTCCTGCCTCCGTCCCCTCGGCCGTCGACGTGCGGGCTCCCGCGCCGCCGTTCGACCCTGCCACCGTTCGACAATGCTGAACACTATCGGTCGTTGCCGACCTCCCGCCCATGGGTGGCCGCTCATGGGTGACCGCCACAGGAATCCTCCGGACATCCACGGGCGGCCCCACCTCGACACGCCGCCACACCCGTCCGTCCCGTGGACCCCCCGGCCGTCCGGTCCTGCTCCCGGCTACCCTGGCTGGGTGCGTCCACCAGTAGTCGCATAGCCGACAGCCGTCGCATTCCAGGGAGCTCCTTCATGGCCTCGTCGCCAACCCCTTCCGCCGACAGCCGGACCCGCATCGACGCCCTCCGCGGCGCGCTCGCCACCCGCGTGGTGGTGGCCGACGGCGCCATGGGCACGATGCTCCAGGCCCAGGACCCGACACTCGAGGACTTCGAGAACCTCGAGGGCTGCAACGAAATCCTGAACATCACGCGCCCCGACATCGTCCGGTCCGTCCACGAGGCGTACTTCGGCGTGGGCGTCGACTGCGTCGAGACCAATACCTTCGGCGCCAACCACGCGGCGCTCGGCGAGTACGACATCGCCGAGCGCGTTCACGAGCTCTCCGAGGCGGGTGCCCGGATCGCCCGCGAGGTCGCCGACGAGTTCACGCGGCAGACCGGACAGCAGCGGTGGGTGCTGGGCTCCATGGGCCCCGGTACCAAGCTGCCGACCCTCGGCCACGCCCCGTACACCCTGCTGCGTGACGCCTACCAGCAGAACGCCGAGGGCATGATCGCCGGCGGCGCCGACGCGCTGCTCGTCGAGACCACCCAGGACCTGCTGCAGACCAAGGCCGCCGTCCTCGGCGCCCGCCGCGCCCTCGACGTCTCGGGCCTGGACCTGCCGCTGATCGTCTCGGTGACCGTCGAGACCACCGGCACCATGCTGCTCGGCTCGGAGATCGGCGCCGCCCTCACCGCGCTCGAGCCGCTCGGCATCGACATGATCGGCCTGAACTGCGCCACGGGCCCGGCCGAGATGAGCGAGCACCTGCGCTACCTCGCCCGCCACTCACGCGTACCGCTGTCCTGTATGCCGAACGCGGGCCTCCCGGTCCTCGGCAAGGACGGCGCCCACTACCCGCTGACGGCGCCCGAGCTGGCCGATGCCCAGGAGACCTTCGTACGGGAATACGGCCTTTCCCTGGTCGGCGGCTGCTGTGGTACGACGCCCGAGCACCTGCGCCAGGTCGTCGAGCGTGTACGGGAGCTGACGCCGGCCGAGCGTGACCCGCGTCCCGAGCCCGGCGCTGCCTCGCTCTACCAGACCGTGCCGTTCCGCCAGGACACCGCGTACATGGCGATCGGCGAGCGCACCAACGCCAACGGCTCGAAGAAGTTCCGCGAGGCCATGCTGGACGGCCGCTGGGACGACTGCGTGGAGATGGCCCGCGACCAGATCCGCGAAGGCGCGCACATGCTCGACCTGTGCGTCGACTACGTGGGCCGCGACGGCGTCGCCGACATGGAGCAGCTGGCCGGCCGCTTCGCCACCGCCTCCACGCTGCCCATCGTCCTGGACTCCACCGAAGTCGACGTCATCAAGGCCGGGCTGGAGAAGCTGGGCGGCCGGGCGGTCATCAACTCCGTCAACTACGAGGACGGCGACGGCCCGGAGTCGCGGTTCGCGAAGGTCACCAGGCTGGCCCGGGAGCACGGTGCCGCGCTGATCGCGCTGACCATCGACGAGGAGGGCCAGGCCCGCACCGTCGAGCACAAGGTCGCCGTCGCCGAGCGGCTGATCGAGGACCTGACGACGAACTGGGGCATCCACGAGTCGGACATCCTCATCGACTGCCTGACCTTCACCATCTGCACCGGCCAGGAGGAGTCCCGGGGGGACGGTATCGCGACCGTCGAGGCGATCCGTGAACTGAAGCGCCGTCACCCGGACGTACAGACCACGCTCGGCCTGTCCAACATCTCCTTCGGTCTCAACCCGGCCGCCCGCATCCTGCTCAATTCGGTGTTCCTGGACGAGTGCGTGAAGGCGGGCCTCGACTCGGCGATCGTGCACGCGAGCAAGATCCTGCCGATCGCCCGCTTCGACGAGGAGCAGGTCACCACCGCCCTCGACCTGATCTACGACCGGCGGGCCGAGGGGTACGACCCCCTGCAGAAGCTGATGGCGCTCTTCGAGGGGGCCACCGCCAAGTCCCTGAAGGCCGACAAGGCCGAGGAGCTGGCCGCGCTGCCGCTGGACGAGCGGCTCAAGCGGCGCATCATCGACGGCGAGCGCAACGGCCTGGAGGCCGACCTGGACGCCGCGCTGCAGTCCCGGCCGGCGCTGGCCATCATCAACGACATCCTGCTGGACGGCATGAAGACCGTCGGCGACCTGTTCGGCTCCGGGCAGATGCAGCTGCCGTTCGTGCTCCAGTCGGCCGAGGTGATGAAGGCCGCC
>CAMLJW010000218.1 GCA_946480485.1 uncultured Streptomyces sp.
GTTCGAGCTCCTCCGTCGAAAACGTGCCGGATTTGGCGGGTGCCGGCGTGGCCGTCGGCCCGCTACTGGCCGAACTCGGCCAGGCCATCCGCACCCTCACCACGGGGCGCGATCCGCGGCTGCTGGGCCTGCCGCCGGGCGACCTCACCATGACCGTCGGCGTGGGCCCCCGGCTGGTGCGCACGGCCGGTGCCTCGCTGCCCGGCGCGGCCGACCTCCCGCGATTCTCCCGTGAGCGGATCGCCGCACGGGCACGCGGCGGCGACCTGCTGATACAGATCTGCGCCAGCGACGCACTGCTCCTGCCGGTTGCCGCCGCCGCGCTCCTGGACCAGGCCGGCGACCGCGTCCACGAACGCTGGCGGCAGTCCGCACGCCGCGGTACGAACGTGCCCCTCGGCAACGGCCTCACCGCGCCACGCAACCCCCTCGGTTTCATCGACGGCATCGTGGGCCCGAACACCACCGCCGAACAACAACGCGATGTGTGGCTGGCCGGACCCCCCGCGGTCGCCGGCGGCACCATTGCCGTACTACGGCGCATGGAACTCGACCTGCCGCGGTTCGCCGCCCTGTCCGTAGCCGAACAGGAAGCGGTCTTCGGGCGGCGCCGGGCCAGCGGCGTCCCCCTCTCCGGCGGCACCGTCGCCTCGGGCCCGAATCTCGGCGCCAAGACACCGGACGGACGCTATCTCGTCCCCGCTGACGCCCACGTGCGCAGGGCGCACCCTGCCGTGGTCGGTGTCGGCCACATGCTCCGCCGCTCCTACGGCACCGACGAGCCCGCCCCTGGCCTGCTCTTCATCAGCTTCCAGAACGACCTGCGGACCTTTACCGCCACCCTGACCCACATGGACGCCTCCGACGCACTGCTGCAATTTGCCACCACAACCGCCAGCGCGACCTTCCTGATCCTCCCCGGCTTCGACCGAAAGCACCCGCTCGGTTCCCAGCTGTTCGGCTGATCACGAAAGGGCCGCCGCTTCGGCCTGGCCAGGCGGCTGACCGGCGGCGGCGACCAGGAGTGTGTCGCCGATCCGTCCGGCAAAGGGGTGGACAGCCACTCAACGCTACCCGGCGCGGTGGCCTTCGCCCGCGGCGGCCCAACGTCCGATCGCTGCCACCCACTTGTCGATGTACGCGGCACGGTCGCCTCGCTGAGCGCCCAGCAGGCCCTGTTCGGGATCCCGAAGCACGGGCAGAACAGCGGCAGGTCAGAGGAGTCGGCGGCTCACTCGGCGATCGCGGTGAGGGACTTCACTCCGGCCAGGACCGCGCAAGCTGCCGCAGCCAAGACGTACAGCGGCATGTCCACATAACGGGGTGAATCTCCAAGGTCGCTTACACCACGCGAATGGCACCGATCTGTGAACACTGTCGCGTCCAGATCATCGGCCAAGGCGTCGGGGCCGAGGGCCAGTGGTTCTGCGGGGCACACTGCGCCCGCGGAGGGAAAGGTGGGGATCGTCAACAAGGTCTGAGCGACCTGGGCCACCCCTGCCTGCGGGCCCTCCGGTCCGAGCCACCCCCTGACGCCGACATCCCGTGACCGAGTTGTACGGTCGTGGGGTGTACCGCTTCCTGTTGTCCCGGCAGTGGGTGATCCTCACCCTCATCACGCTCGCGCTCATCCCCACGATGATCGAGCTGGGCTTCTGGCAGCTGCACCGTCACGAGCAGCGGGTCGCGCTGAACAAGGTGATCTCCGACTCGCTGGCCGCGAGGCCGGTCCCCGCCGAGTCCCTCACCGCGCCGGGCCACAGCGTCCGCCACGACGACCTGTACCGCAGGGTGATCGCGAAGGGCACCTTCGACACCGCGCACGAGGCCGTGGTGCGACGCCGCACCAACTCCGACGAAGAGGTCGGCTTCCACGTCCTGACCCCGTTCGTCCTGGACGACGGCCGGGTGCTCATGGTCAACCGGGGCTGGATCCCGGCGACCGGCGCGCAGACCGAGTTCCCGGAGATCCCCGCGCCCTCGAAGGGCGAGAGCACCGTCACCGGGCGGCTGATGGCTGACGAGACGACCGCCGACAGCGGCATCAAGGACCTGCGCGGCCTGCCCGACCGGCAGATCATGCTGATCAACAGCGAGCAGCAGGCCAAGGCCCTCGGCAAGCAGGTCCTCGGCGGCTACATCGAGATGACGGCGCCCGAGCCGAAGGGCGGCAGCCCCGAGCTGCTCGCGGAGCCCGACCACAGCGGCATCGGCCCCCACATGGCGTACGCGATCCAGTGGTGGCTCTTCGCCGCGGGCGTGCCCGTGGGCTGGGTGGTCCTGGCCCGCCGCGAGCGGCGCGACCGGACGCCGGCCGCGGCATCGGCGGACACGCCACGGGCGGCACCGGCCGCCGCATAGCCCGACGCTGCGCGCACCCGGAACTCCACGCTCACCCTGGGCGCGCTGCTTGCATGCGGCGACCAGGACCTGGTGGGTACCGCCCTCGCCCTCGTCGACGAGGAGGGGCAGGATAGCGGGCATGGATCTTGGACTGAAGGACCGTGTCTACGTCGTCACCGGGGCCACCCGCGGCCTGGGCAACGCCTCCGCGCGTGAACTCGTCGCCGACGGTGCGAAGGTGATCATCACAGGACGGGACGGGAAGACGGTGACCGAGGCCGCCGCGGCACTCGGCCCGAACGCTCACGGGATCGCCATGGACAACGCCGACCCCGCGGCCCCGACAGGTCTGATGGCGGCCGCGCGGGAGCGGTTCGGTGGCTTCGACGGGATCCTGATAAGTGTGGGCGGCCCGACTCCCGGCCTCGCCGCAGACAACACGGACGAGCAGTGGCAGTCGGCGTTCGAGTCCGTCTTCCTGGGCGCGGTCCGGCTGGCCCGCACGGCGGCCGCGGAGCTTGACGCGGGCGGTGTCATCGGCTTCGTGCTCTCCGGCTCGGTGCACGAGCCGATCCCCGGCCTGACCATCTCCAACGGCCTGCGCCCGGGCCTTGCGGGCTTCGCCAAGTCGCTCTCGGACGAGCTCGGGCCGCGCGGCATCCGCGTCGTCGGCCTGCTCCCGGCCCGTATCGACACGGACCGCGTCCGCGAACTCGACGGCCGCTCCCCCGATCCGGAGACCACCCGCGCTACCCACGAGTCCCGCATTCCGCTGCGCCGCTACGGCACACCGGAGGAGTTCGGCCGCACGGCCGCTTTCCTGCTGTCACCGGCAGCGTCATATCTGACGGGCATCATGCTGCCGGTGGACGGCGGGGCGCGACACGGCTTCTAGGCCCAGGAGGTCTGGAGGTCCTGGAGGTCCCAGGAGGTGCCGCTCAACTCACTCGCTCGGCCCGGTGCTTGACCCCGCGGAGGCGTACCTCCGTGGGGAGCGCGGCCAGGCCGGCGGATTCCCTGGCGTGAGCGAGTGCGTGCGTCGTCAGGCGGTGCAGCGCGTCACCGGGGTCGACGTGCGGTTGAAGAAGAAGTTGGACCCGCGCCTGGGGGATGCTGCGGCGCCCGGTCAGCGCCGCGTGCGCGCGCTGCACGCCGTCCAGCGCGCCCGCCTCACTGGCCAGTACGCCTTCCAGGGCCCGCCCGCGCACCAGCGCACCCTCGCCGTCGCCGGTGTCGACGAGCACCTCGGCGAGCCGGCGGCGGCGCAGCACCGCCGTCAGCCACCACAGGGCGAGCAGTACGGCGACCGCGAGCACGGCGATGACGGTGGGCCACCACCACCCCTCGTCCCGCCACCGCGTCCGGTCCGCATCGCTCAGCAGCACGTCCCGCCGCCCGTCGTGGATCCACCACGAGGGCGGCTCCAGGCCCAGGCCGACAGCGAGAACGGAGCCGCCTGCCACGACCAGGAGCAGCCCCGCTAGCCCCAGCAGGACACGGTTCACGATCCTCAGCACCGGCCGTCACCCCTTCCTTCGCGGTCGCGCGACACGTACCGACAGGGCGGGCTGCCGGGCCAGCCCCAGCTCTCTGATGCCGTCGGCGAGCGTGGTGTCCAAGTCGTCGCGTACGGCGTCGAGTTCACGGAAGTGCGACACCACGCGCACGTCCACCTTCCTGCGCCCCACCCGGACCCGTGCCGAGCGCACGCCGGACACCTCCATGGCACGGTCGCGCAGCACCATGGCGGCCGCGCCCCGGTGCAGACCGGCCCGTACGTCGGCGTGGGTGCGGCGCATGGGCAGCACGTCGCGCAGTCCGGGTGTCGCGGCGAGCACGAGCAGCCAGACGCCGAGGGCCGTCGCTACTCCGGCTCCGACGAGCACCCATACGTTTTCGAGGGGCCGCTCGGCGAGCTCCCGGGCCAGGGTCCTGCGCCATGCCATGGCGGGCCGGTCGAGGCGCACGGCGACGACGTCGTACAGCATGAGTCCCGCGCCGGCCACGATCAGCAGCGCGAGGATGCCCGCCGGGACGCGGCGCACGGACCAGAAACGGCCGGTGCCGTCGTCCGCGGCGTCGGCGCTCGGCAGCGGATCGTACGCCGCCGCGGACGCGGACTGGCCGCGTTCGCTCTCGCCCGCTTTCTCGATGACAGGCATCTGCCGGGTACTCTCAGGGCCCTGGGACTCGCTCACTGCGTCCTCCCGTGTGCCGCACGCGCCTGCGCCGAGCGCAGCCGCTCCACCTGGACGGCGACCTCGGACACGCCCATTCCCGCCAACGTCTGTACCCGATGCGCGACTTGGCGACGCACGGCGGCGCACTGGCCACCGATGTCGGAAGGGTAGTCGAGTTCGAGGCTGATCCGGACGCGGGCGGTGTCGTGGTGCACGACGACCGCGGCGTGCGGCGGCCCGACGTCCGGGGGCAGCACGTCGAGTGCCTCGAGCGCCGCGCGCGAGGCGATCTTCGCGACGACCCGGTCGGCGATCCGGGTCGCTCCGCGCTCGGCCGGCTCGACGGCCCGGCCGGGGCCGTCAGGGCCGTCAAGGCTGCCGGGGCTGCCGGGGCTGCCGGGGCTGCCGGGATGAAGGGACGCAGCGGCCCGGCCGCGCTCACCGGGCATGTGTCACCGCCGCCGCCCGCTGCGGGTGCGGAAGAAGTCACCGAGTTCCAGGTCGCCCGCCAGGAACCGGCCGACCACGAAGCCGATGGCGCCAAGCGCCGCCACCAGGATGAAGGCGCCGAACCCGCCGAAGTATCCGGCGAAGCCCAGCGCCATTCCGGCGATCATGCCGATCGCGGCCATGCTCATGCTGCGCTCCTCTGCGCGTCAGACAGGGGCCGGTGCTACGGAATCAGATGAGGCCGGTGCTACTGAAGGCGGGTCTCCGACTCTTCTTCCTCTTCCTCCGGCAGTTTGACATCGCTGACCGCGATATTGACCTCGACGACTTCCAGGCCGGTCATCCGCTCGACGGCCGAGACGACGTTCTCGCGCACGGCGCCGGCGACGTCGGTGATCGAGACGCCGTAGTCGACCACGATCTCCAGGTCGAGTGCCGTCTGCACCTCGCCTACCTCGGCCTTCACGCCCCGGGTCACGGATTTCGCACCGCCCGGGACCCGGTCGCGGACCGCCCCGAAGGTGCGCGAGAGCCCGCTGCCCATCGCATGTACCCCGAGCACGTCGCGGGCCGCGAGCCCGGCGATCTTCTCCACCACACCGTCCGCGATGGTGGTACGTCCCCGGGATGCCGGGTCGCCTCCTCCGCGCTTGGTCACGCTTGTCCTGCGTGGCTGTACATCCGGCGCCCCCTTCTCACTCTCGGGGGTGTCCGTCCGGTTCCGCTGTGTCATCTCGGTCATCGCCGTGCGTCCCTTCCGGCTGGTGCTTCTGTACTCACCGTAAGTGTGGTCGCACGGCCCCGCAGCCGGAGATGCGGCAGGCTGGAGCAATGACCGCGGACCGGTGGACCCAGGCAGTACGACGTCAGCTCAGACTCGGCAGACTTTTGCCGTTGGGCGGAGCACGAGACGGTGCGTGGCTGACCGAGTCGGCGGCGGACTCGGTGCTGCGGCGGGCGTCGCGCCACGTGCCGGGCGTCCGCCTAGGCACGCTGCGGCTCGCGCTCGCCGACCTGGAGCAGACATACGTGGCCGCCGTACCGCCTCCGCCGAGTGCCCTGCCGCCCGGGCCGCTGCGGATCAGCGGCGAGTTCGCGGCCACCCTCGCGAACGATGCCCCCCTCCCCACGCTCGCATCCCGCCTGCGCACGGCCCTCGCAGCGGCGGCGACGGATCGGCTCGGACTCACGGTCACGGAAGTCGATCTGCGGGTGACCGGGTTGCTGGAGGAAGGCGATGCGGGCCCGACGGAAGGGGATGAAACCCGCGTACGCCCCGATGAGCCACAGGCCACCGCAGAGCCGGAGCCGTACACGGAGCCGGAGGACAACGAGTCCCGCGTGGTCGAGGCCGCGCTGGCAGTCCCGGGCGTTGCCGGGCTGACCGGCGTGCTCGGCGGCCTGGCGCGCCCGGTGCACATCGAGGAGCACGCGGGCGACGCCGCCCTGCCGCGCCGCCACGTCCGCGTGGAGATCGCGGTGCGAGCGGACCGGCGCACACTGGACGTGGCCCGCGAGGTCCGCGCGACAGCGAGCCAGGCACTACCGGACCATCCGTCGGTGGCGGTACTGGTGACAGTGGTAACGGCCTGAGGCGTCCGGTAAAGGGGCGCGGGGCTGCGACATGACAGCATGCGGCTCCGCCTCCGGCGCGACCAGCTATAACAACACGGCGCGACCAGCTACAACAACACGAGCCCGCAAGCGTCGCACTCGAAGACACGCATGCTGAGGGGCAGCTTGGCTTTCACCACACCGCAGCGCGAGCAGGTCTTCGTGGAGGGGAACCAGCGGTCGGCGACGACCAGTCGTGTGCCGCGCCGCCGGGTCTTGTGGGTGAGCCGGCGTCGGATCTCGCCGAACGCGGCATCCGCACATGCGGCGGGACAGGCGCCGTTTACGGCCCATCGCGGCGACGTTGAGGTCTTCGACGACGATCGTGCCGTACTCACAGGCGAGACGGGTCGTCAACTTGTGGAGGGTGGCCTCCCGGAGGTTCGCCACCCGGTGGTGGATCGTGTTTCGCGCCTGGTTCGCCGTCTCCCAGCGCTTCGACGCCTGCTGTCCGGTGCGCTGCGGAGCGCTTCGCGCTAGGGCGCGTTTCGAAAGTAGCGCCGTCCGCCCGAAGGGCGGGCCCGGCGGCGTCTGGTGCGTGCGATCGCAAGGCGAAGGGTCGCCCCGACACTGGGCGTATCGGGGCGAGCCCGACAACGCTGCGAGCGTGCGTGCCAGACGCCGCGGGGCAGGCGGGATTTTCGAAACGCGCCCTAGTCGCCGACGCCCGTCAGGTCCCGCAGCCGCCGCGCCTGGGCGGCGCGCTCAGCGACCCGCTGCTCCTCATACGTCCGGTCCTGCGCCCCGCGCAACAACGCCTTTGTCTCGATCACGGCATCCCGGGGCGCGGCCAGCAGTGCCGAGGCCAGGTCGCGTACGGCGTCGTCGAGCTGGTCGACGGGCACGACAAGGTTCGCGAGGCCGGTACGCACGGCCTCCTCGGCCTGGACGAAGCGGCCCGTCGCGCACATTTCGAGCGCGCGGGCGTAGCCGACGAGTCCCACCAGCGGATGCGTGCCCGTTAGATCGGGCACCAGGCCCAGGCTGGTCTCGCGCATGGCGAACTGCACATCGTCCGCGACGACGCGCAGGTCACAGGCGAGGGCGAGTTGGAAGCCCGCCCCGATGGCATGGCCCTGCACGGCGGCGATGGACACGAGGTCGCTCCGCCGCCACCAGGTGAAACCCTCCTGGTATTCGGCGATGGTCGCGTCGAGCTCGGTCTCGGAGCCGCGCGCGAGGTCGGTGAGCGACGGCTCGCCGTCGAAGCCCTCGGGCGTGAACGCCTGCCGGTCGAGCCCCGCGGAGAAGGACTTGCCCTCTGCGCGCAGCACGACGACACGGACGGTGCCCGGCAACAGCCGTCCGGCCTCGGTCAAGGTCCGCCACAGAGCGGGGCTTTGCGTGTTGCGCTTGGCCGGGTTGGTCAACGTCACCGTGGCGATCGCCTCGTCGACGGTGAGCCGTACGCCGTCCTTGTCGAGTACCGGGTCGAGCGAAGCCATGGGGCGCCTCCGATGGGTGCGGTCAGAGCAGGTGCGGTACAGGGCACCGACACCCTTAAGTGACTGCACAGTAACCACCCGGCCGATCACCTGCCCGACCGGGTGGTCACCATCGAGAAACGATGAGCCGCCCTGGTGTCAGGCCGACGCGGCCTTCTTGCCCCGCGTCGCTCCGCCACGCCCTCGAAGCGCGACGCCCGACTCGCTGAGCATCCGGTGGACGAAGCCATACGAGCGGCCGGTCTCCTCGGCCAGCGCCCGGATGCTCGCACCGGAGTCGTACTTCTTCTTCAGGTCTGCCGCGAGCTTGTCGCGCGCGGCGCCGGTCACCCGGCTGCCCTTCTTCAGAGTCTCGGCCACCCGTGCCTCCTCATGGGAAGTGCGCTCTGGACTTCTCATGATCACCCCTCC
>CAMLJW010000219.1 GCA_946480485.1 uncultured Streptomyces sp.
GTCCCGGTCATGGACCACTCCGCACTCACACGTCCACGTACGGACGTCGAGCGGCAGCTTCCCTGCCCCGCAGAAGTCCAATTCCTCCCCGGCCTGAAGGCCCGGGTTTCCTCGGAGGCATCCAATGATGAAGTACGTCCCTGGCGGGTACCTGGTCAGCCGCCGTAACGCCGGTGTCGCGCCGCGTAGTCACGCAGGGCACGCAGAAAGTCGACCTTGCGGAAGGCCGGCCAGAAGACCTCGCAGAAGTAGTACTCGGAGTGCGCCGTCTGCCAGAGCATGAATCCGGAGAGCCGTTGTTCGCCGCTGGTGCGGATCACGAGGTCGGGGTCGGGCTGGGCGCCGGTGTAGAGGTGCTTGCCGATCATGTCGATGTCGACGGTATCGGCGAGCTCCTCCAAGGAGGTGCCCTTGTCGGCGTGGTCGAGCAGCATGGAGCGGACGGCGTCGGCGATCTCCTGTCGGCCGCCGTAGCCGATGGCGACGTTCACGAGTATCCCGTCGACGTGCGCGGTGGACTCCTCGGCCTCCTTGAGTGCCGTCTGCATCTGCGAGGGGAGGATGTCGGGCGTGCCGACATGGTGGATGCGCCAGCGGCCGTCGGTGGCGAGGGTGCGTACGACGCCTTCGATGATGCCGAGCAGCGGGACGAGTTCTTCCTGCGGGCGGTCGAAGTTGTCGGTCGACAACAGCCAGAGAGTGACGACCTCCACGTCGGTCTCGGAGCACCAGCCGAGGAAGTCCTCGATCTTGTCGGCCCCGGCGCGGGGCCCCTGTGCCGCGGTGCTGCCGGCCGCCTTCGCCCAGCGCCGGTTGCCGTCCATGATGACCCCGATGTGCTTGGGCACCTGGTCATGGTCGAGGTGGCCTTCCACCCTGCGTGCGTAGATCCTGAGCAGCAGGCGGCGCAGGTTGTCGCGCAGGTTCACGTGTGTGTCAGCCCCTCCGTGCGGTTGGCAGTCCCCCGAGGGCGACACCCTACCGCTGCGGGAGCCCCGCTCACCCTTGGGGTACGCGGCGCCTTACCGTCAGTTGCCTGGGCTCGCGAGGCGCGCAGGGGAGCACACGAAAACGGGCCGGTCCGTGGGGGGGGGGCGGGCGCGGGGGCCGGACGCGGGCGAGGTCCGCGGGGGGGGGGCCGGCTGCGGGAGAGGGCCGCGCCGGGGGGGCCGGCAGCGGGAGGCGGCCGCACCGAGAGAGGCCGGAGGGGGAGGGTTGGAGAGCGGCGGTATCCGGCTGGCTCGTCCGGGCACAAAAAACGGGCCGGTCCGTGGGGGGGAGACGGACCGGCCCGAGGGGGGGTTTCCACCATAACCCTTCGTAAGGAATGCTGCGCGCATCGACGTGCCGCAACTACTTTCCGAAGTCATCCGGCGACGCGGGAATGACTGCGGAAGCGTTCATTTCAGGGTGTGATCATGGCCGGTTGACAGCGTATTCCAAGGGAAACGAGGGGGATCCGAAGGAATACAGGGGTTTCAGCCTCTTATGGGACCCTCGGCGGCATGCCCCCGGATTCCTCCACACGGGTTAACCGTGCTGCGAACGGCCTACTTGACCGGGCCACTGACTCGCAGCCCATGGCCACGTTCACCACACCGCGGACGCCGGGCCCCCTACCACTGGAGCTCGCCGAGTCGAGGCGGGCGCGACGGCGCGGGCTGAGCAGTCGGCGTGCTCACATCAGTTGCGGCTGCCGCGGAACCTCGGGCTGGTCGCGGGTGAGTGGCAGGGGCGGTCGATCGTGTACGCGCTGTACGACCACCATGTGACGGAGCTGCTGGAGCAGGCGCTGCACCATGTGGAGCATCTGCGGTGGGAGCTGCGGGACGACAGCTGACGGTCGACGTCCGGTGACTTCGCGCGCCGCGGCCGAGCTCGCGCACCCGCGCGGCGGCCTTCGTGCGTCAGGTCCGCGACCCGGCCTGATCCGGATGGCTCAGGCCACGGGGCTCCAGACCCGTTGCCACGACGAATGATCCTCAGCTGCTCTTCGGGAAAGTCACCTCCACTCGGCGGTTCTTGCGGCGGCCCTCTTCCGAGGTGTTGTCGGCGATGGGGTAGTCCTCGCTGTAGCCGCGTACCTCGAAGGTGACGTCGGCGCCGAGGCCGGCGGCCGCGAGCTGCTCGTGGACGGCTTCCGCACGGTTCTTGGACAGGGTGAGGCCGTGGGCGTACGAGCCGAGGTTGTCCGTGAAGCCGAAGACACGGACCTTGGCGGCGTTCTGCGCCTTGATCTCTTCCGTGATCGCCCTGATACGGGACCGGGCCTCGGGGTTCAGTTTCGAGCTGTCCTTGGGGAAGAGCACCTCCGCCTGGAGCGCGAACGTCACGTCCTCGTTCGTGTCCGCCCTGCGCTCCTCTCCACCGAGGTCCTCGACCACCGACTTGATGTCCAGCACCTTGGCGGACGCGAGCGTGGCGCCGTCGGCGAGCTTCAGGCCCGGACTGTTCGCGTCCACTTCCGGGGGTGGGGATGTGGTGACGCTGCCCGGTGGTGCGCTCGGGTCCTCGTCGTCCGCGTACACCGGGACGAGGCATGTGAGGAAGGCGAGGGTGGTGAGGGCGGCTGCGGTTGCGGTGGTTCGCAGGGTGAGAGGCATGGTTACTCACCCTCTGAGAGTTCGAGGGAGGCAGGGGGCATGGAGCCGACCTGGAAGGACACCTCGGTAGTGCCTTCGGGTGGGGCCGGAAACTGGGCGTACCAGCTCGCCGTACCGCCGGGGCTGATCTGGCCGCTGAACTTGGTGCACAGGCACCGACCCGACGTGTCCCGCAGGATGAGGTACTTTTTCCTGCCCTCGTCGTCAACCAGGCTGGCGCCCGAGAGGGATCCGCCGTTGGAGCGCAGCTCTCGCTCATCGCTGGCCCAGTTGGCCCCGAGCCACGAGCTGTTGCCATCGTTCTTCACGCTGCCGGCAACGGTGACGAAGCCACCGGGATCGCGTACCGCGGACGTGATCGTGACCGTGATGTCGCCGTCTTTGGCCGTCGCCAACGGCTCACCGGAAGTCCCCTCCGGCGATTCCTCGATCCCCTTGTCACCGCTCCCATCGCTCTTCGCGTACGCCGACGCTGACGACCCGCCATCGGACTTGCCATCGCCGTGGCTTCTCCCACAACCGGCCACCGTGAAAACCAGCCACGTCGTGATCGCCACCGCGGTCAGTACCCTGCGGCCCTTCATGGTGTGCCGAAGATCCATCGGTAGGGCTTCCTTTCACTCGACCAGACGCACAGAGAACAGCACGGACGCGTCGGGAAGATCTTCCGGGTCGAAATCTTCCGGGTCGATGTCCACGAGTTCGCCGTCACACACGAGTTCGACGGCCGCTTTGGGATCGTCGGGCGCGTCGAAGTCGCAGCGCGGTTGAATGACGGCGGTGGCGTGGGCTCGCGCCGTCAGCGACTCCGTGCCCGGAATGATCGAGTCCCCGACCGTGTAGTTCGTCTCGATCTCCACTCGGTAGCCGGGGTACCCGTTCACGGTCGTAGGCTCGGCCCCGCCCTGGACGGTCGCATCGTTCTCGGCAGCCAGCTGCTGCGCCGCTGCGGTGGCCCCTGCCCCCGCGAACAGGTCGCCGTCGAGCCAGTCCCGCCAGTTGTCGTCCTCGCCAATGACGCCTTTTAGGCCTTCCATCAGCTCGTCACGGGAATCCTGCGCTGCGGCCAACGCCGCCGCGTCCGCCGCCGACTGAGCGCCGTTTCGGGCGGACGCCGCTTGAGCGAACGCGAAAAACGCGAAGGCGACAAAGAGTAGAGTCCCCGTCAACCAGATGTAGATCGGGAGAGTCTGCCCTCTGTCGCAGTGAAGGTGGCTACGGTTCAGCCGCCGCCGACGACGTCGTTCACGGCGTCGCCGATCGCCCCGGAAATCAGCCCGTCGAGCCCCAACTGGTCGATCAGCGTGAATATCCCCGCGATCAGAATCATCAGCCCGGCGTACTCCACAAACCCGGCCCCCCGATCCCGCTCCCGAGTCCGCATCCGACCCGACACGTCCCGAGCCCAGGTCTCGACCGCGCGCTCTACGCCCGCTGCCACTCTCAGCGTCCAGTACTTCGCCACCACGACCGCTCCCTTCCCACCCAAGACCACTACCGTCCTGCGCACCGTACGTGAGAAACCGCCTACTCCGGGTGGGCCCAGGGGCCCAACTTCCCGAGATCGCAGTCACCGGTTCCATCCCCCGTGAGCCGTCCCCAACCAGCGAGCGATCGCTTCACTGCGCGAGGAACTGTGCAGCTTTGCGAAGATGTGGTTGATGTGGTTCTTGACGGTCTTCTCGCTGATGAAACACGTGGCGGCGATCTGCCGGTTGCTCATGCCGGCCGCGATGAGATCCATGACCTCAGCCTCCCGTGAACTCAGCCCGAAGTCCCCTCGGTTGCGGTCGCGACGACGGAGCCCCGCCGCGTAGCCGAGTCGAGCCTTGGACGACTGTGCCACAACTGGTTGCAGATGCGAAGAATTTTCGTTGGGTTCGTGCGCATCGTTGAGCGCATTCGAGAGGGGTGGCGTGGCCGAGGGCGATACAGATGACGTAGCAGATGAGGAGTTGGCCGCCGAGGAGGGCCAGAAGGCGGGCCTTCCGTCGCTCAGGTCCCGTACCGCCGTGATCAGTTCGTCGACCGTGAACTCGCCGTGCACGAGGTAACCGACCGCGCCCAGCCGCAACGCCTCCGCCACCACCTCGGGTGCGGCGCTGTACGTCAGCATCATCACGGGAGCCAGGCGGGCCAGGGAGGGCAGCGCGGTCAGGCCGTCCGTGCCCGGCATACGTACGTCCAGGAGGACCACGTCCGGGCGGACGCCGGTCGTGTGCGTAACCGCCTCCGCACCGTTCGCCGCCTGCGCGACGACACGGATGTCCGGGTGGGCGTCCAGCAGGGCCGCGAGGCCCGCCCGGACGACCGGGTTGTCGTCGGCCACGAGCACCCGCAGAGGCGGGCCGGTAAGTGCCGGGTCAGACATGTGCGGCCTCCTCTTGGGAAGTGCTGGGGGCGTTCGAAAGGGAGGGTGGCGCAGGAGTCCCCCGCGGGATCAGCGGGAGGTTTACGACAACCTCCGTGCCTCCGTGCGGACCTCGGAACACCTGGATCCGCGCACCCATCGTCGTCGCGCGCTCCGCCATGCCGAGCAGCCCGAAGTGGCCGGATTTCGCGAGGTGTCGTATGTCGTCCAGGGTGGCACCCGGGCCCGTCCCGTCGTCCTGGAGCGTCAGGTGGAGATGAGACTGGTCGGTGTTGAGTTCGATCTGCACCCGGGTCGCTTGTGCGTGGCGGTGCGTGTTCTCCAGCGCCTCCGACACGATCGAAAGGAGTTGGTGGGCTGCCCCGTCCGGCAGTTCGAGGGTCCGATCGGTACGGTCGGCCCGGTCGGCCTGGTGGCGCAGCGTCGCCGAAATCCCCGTACGCGACTCGAAGTCCTCCACACGCGCCGCCAGTTCCGCCACCAGGTGCGCCACCAGGTCCGTCGGCGGAGTCGTCAGCGCCTCATGGCGGCGCAGGTCCGTCAGGAGGTCGCGGGATTCCGCCGCCGCTCGACGGGCCGCGCTCGCCACCGCCGTGGCCTGGTCCTTCAGGGCACGGGGGTCGGGGGCGGTGTGGTCGGCGGTGGCCGCGAGGGCCTCGGCGGTCAGGGCCAGGCCGTGCAGGGTCTTGGCCACCGAGTCGTGCATCTCGCGGGCGAGGCGGGCCCGTTCCAACTCGACGGCCTCGGCCACGGCCAGCCGGGAGTTCGCCTCGGCGAGCGCCTGACTGGCGGTGCCGAAGTGGAACATCAGATTGCGCAGGGTTACGCCGATGATGCCGGCCGCGACGCAGAAGCCAGCGACGAGGAGGGTGCTGGCGCCGGCTCCGGGGCGGTGTTCCCAGGCCCTGAGCACCATGAGCAGAACGACGAGTTGGAGCCCCGTGAAGATGCCGGAGCCGCGCCAGCCGTACAGCAGCCCGGAGAGGAGCGGGGTGCAGACGGCCGCGTACGCGAGTGGGGACGCCGGGGACGCGGTGAGCAGGAGTATCGCGCCGAAGACCAGGTCCACCGCCATGAGGGTGGGGTGGGCGAGGAGGCGGGGGGCGAAGCGGTCCCAGTCCCTGAGCATGGCGTACGAGCCCATGACGCCCAGGACGGCTGCCGCGAGTACGCCGTAGCGGGGCGGGCCGCCCGTCGCGTTGGCCATCGCGAAGGGCGCGCCGATCGCGATAAGCGTCAGACGGACCGCGAACGCCTGGCGGCACAGGGCCTGCAGGGCGTTCAACTGGAGACGGACACTGCCGGGAGGGGGGGCGTCGTCGGCGAGGTAACCGGCCGCCGGGGCGACGCGCCGCCGCCCAGCCGTGCCCACGGCAGCTGAAGCCGAGGCCGAAGCCGAAGCCGCGGCGGCAGCCTCGGCCGCGCTCTCTAACCTCCTCGCCATTCCCCTCGTCCCCCTCGTCATCCCCCTCACCCTGCTAATGGTCGTGCTCAATCTCAACGCCCCAGGATCGAGCCGAAGTTCGTTCCCGACCCCAGGAACATCCCCGTGGCGATGAGGATCATCGTGGCCGGGAGCATGAAGACCAGCGTGACCATCGTCGCCTTGGGGATCGTCTTCGCGGCCCGGCGGCGGGAGTTCTGGGCGTCGGTGCGCCGCATGTCCGTGGCCAGCTGAATCAGCGTCTTCGCGATCGGGGAACCCAGTTCCTCGCCTTGCTGCAAGGCCGAGACGAACTGGGCGACCTGCTCCGATGAGTTGCGCTTGCGCAGTTCGTCGAAGGCCTGGCGGCGGCTGACGCCCATGTCCATCTGGCGGAGTGCGATGCGCAGTTCGTCCGCCCAGGGACCCTCGTACTTCTCCGCTACCCGGTCCAGGGCCTGCCGGAAGCCGAGTCCCGCCGAGACAACGACCGCCAGGACGTCCAGGAAGTCGGGGAGGGTGCGGTCGATGACCTCTTTGCGTTCGCGTATGCCCTGCCAGATGAGGGCGTCGGCGGCCAGCAGGCCGAAGCCGAGTGCCAGCAGGGCGAAGAGGAGCTGTCCGTTCGTGAGGAAGAGCAGGAAGAGTACGACGCCGAAGACGCCGTACACGGCGCGGCGGGCCGCGTAGCGGTTCAGGGTCAGGCCGCCGGGGTTGCCCGCCATGTCGATGCGGCGGCGCTTGGCGTCGACGCGGCGCCGGCCCATCAGGCGCAGGACGAGGGGCGCGAAGCGCATGCCGAGGCGGTCCACGGCGGAGTCGGCCTTCGAGACCCGGGTGGACCCGACCTCCAGAGCCAGGGCCAGGTCAGTGGGGAGCTTGGCGTCCGCGCGGAGCATACGGATACCGAGGAAGAGGCACGCGGCGGCGGCACCCGTCAGTGCGGCGAGGAGCAGAGCGGTCACGGGGAACTCCTCCTCACACTTCGATCTTGCCGAGGCGGCGGATGACGAAGAAGCCGACCGTATAGAGGCCCAGGGCGACGAGCACCAGGATCTGGCCGACCGGGGAGCCGGTCACGCGGGCCAGCGCGCCCTCGTTCGAGGAGTTGACCAGGAGGAGGGAGCCCAGGCCGAGGAGGGGGACCGTGAAGGCGGTCGCGTTGACCTCGGAGAGCATGGTGCGCACCTCGCGGCGGGTCTCCTTGCGGTCCTCCAGGGTCTGGGTGAGGTTGCGCAGGCTGTTGACCACGGGTCCGCCGGCCTTGTTGGAGAGGACCAGCGTCGTGACGAGGACGACGAGTTCGCGGGACGGGAGACGTTCGGCCAGTTCGCCCAGGGTGTCGTCGATGGAGCGGCCGAGGCTCAACTGCTCGGCGACCTGCGCCAGTTCATCGCCCGCGGGGGCCTCCAGTTCTTCCGCGGCCATCGCCAGGGCCGTACGCAGGGCGAGTCCGGCGGCGGAGGCGTTGGCCAGGAGGCGGGCCACGTCCGGGAGCTGGTTGATGAAGGCCTCGATGCGCTTCTGGCGCTGCCAGTTGAGGAAGATCGCGGCGCCCCAGACGCCGATCGCGGCCGCGACGGGGCCGAAGAAGGGGGCCAGTGCGGCGGACGCGATCAGCCACAGCGCCACGACCACTGCGGCCACGTACATGAAGAACTCCCCCGCCGTCAGGTCGAGTCCGGTGGCCGACAGGCGCAGCTGGATGGTGCGGCCGAGGCGGGTGCGGCGCAGACGGCGGTCGACTGCCGGGAAACGGCGTGCGCGGCCCCCGGCCGTACGCAGCGGGCCGCCGCCGAAGAGGCGGTCGACGAGGGCCTGGCGCTGGGCACGTCCGCGCGCGTACGTGTGCACGCCCGCGACGGCGAGCGTGCCGCACAGAACGGTGGCGCCGAGGGCCAGCAGGGCGGGGGCGTTCATGGCGCGCACCTCCTGGGAGAGGGAGAGGGAAAGGGTGTGGGGATGGCGGCGGCCGGGCTGGGGGCCCTGGTGCAGGCGGGGGCGGGGGGCGGCATGGGTGTCGTGGTGGATG
>CAMLJW010000220.1 GCA_946480485.1 uncultured Streptomyces sp.
GCGCGCCGCGTCGGTCTCGAAGTGAGGTTCGTTGTCGTTGCCGTCCATGGGGGCACGAGTCCCGGGGGGGCACGGGCGGCTCGGCGGTCTCGTACATGCGCCTTCGGCGGTTGGGCCGCGTCTCGACCGGGGTGGGGTTGGCGGGTGGGCCGGGGCCGGACGCCTCCGGCGGTTGGCCGCCTCCCCTCGGGCCGGTGGGTGGGTCTGGGCCGTGCGCCGGTACGTCCGCCCGTCGCCGCGGGGGCGTACGGCCGGTGGCTGGTGCGAGGTGAACGTTGCCTGGGCGGAGCCGTAAGCGACGGTTGCCCCCCATTTTGGGGGAAGGAGAAACCCGATGTGGATGTGGACCGAGCCCGCGGCGGAAGGCGGCCGTCGGGGTCGAATGTTGACCCTGCTCACACTTGGTCCGCTAGGGGTTGATTCTTATTACCGACGGGTAGCATCATTACCTACTTGTTGGTACGTGAACTAGGTGCGAGGAATGACCCCCTCCCCGATCCCTAACGGAGCCGTCGCCATGGGGCACTACAAGTCGAATCTCCGCGACATCGAGTTCAACCTCTTCGAGGTGCTCGGGCGCGACAAGCTGTACGGCACCGGCCCGTTCGCGGAGATGGACATCGAGACCGCCAAGAGCATCCTCCAAGAGCTGACCCGCCTCTCTGAGAACGAGCTGGCGGAGTCCTTCGCGGACGCCGACCGCAACCCGCCGGTCTTCGACCCCAAGACCGGCACCGCACCCGTCCCGGACAGCTTCAAGAAGAGCTACCAGGCCTTCATGGAGTCCGAATACTGGCGGCTCGGACTGCCCGAGGAGATCGGCGGCACAACCGCCCCGCCGTCCCTGATCTGGTCGTACGCGGAGCTGATCCTGGGCGCGAACCCCGCGATCTGGATGTACTCCTCCGGCCCGGCGTTCGCCCGCATCCTCTTCGAGGAGGGCAACGAGGTCCAGAAGAAGATCGCCCAGACTGCCGTGGCCAAGACCTGGGGTTCGACCATGGTGCTCACCGAGCCCGACGCGGGGTCGGACGTGGGCGCCGGCCGCACCAAGGCCGTTCAGCAGGATGACGGCTCCTGGCACATCGAGGGCGTCAAGCGCTTCATCACATCCGGTGAGCACGACATGGAGGAGAACATCCTCCACTACGTGCTGGCCCGCCCCGAGGGCCACGGCCCCGGCACCAAGGGACTCTCCCTCTTCCTCGTACCGAAGTACCTCTTCGACTTCGAGACCGGCGAGCTGGGCGAGCGCAACGGCGTGTACGCCACAAACGTCGAGCACAAGATGGGCCTCAAGGCCTCCAACACGTGCGAGATGACGTTCGGCGACCGCCACCCCGCCAAGGGCTGGCTGATCGGCGACAAGCACGACGGCATCCGCCAGATGTTCCGCATCATCGAGTCCGCGCGGATGATGGTCGGTACGAAGGCGATCTCGACCCTGTCGACCGGTTATCTCAACGCCCTTGAGTACGCCAAGGAGCGCGTCCAGGGTACGGACCTCGCGAACTTCATGGACAAGACCGCCCCCAAGGTCACCATCACGCACCATCCGGACGTGCGCCGCTCGCTGATGACGCAGAAGGCGTACGCGGAGGGCATGCGCGCCCTGGTCCTGTACACCGCGTCGGTCCAGGACGAGATCCTCGTCAAGGAGACCACGGGCGAGGACGTCTTCGCCCTGGAGGCGCTGAACGACCTGCTCCTGCCGATCGTGAAGGGCTACGGCTCCGAGAAGGGCTACGAACAGCTCGCCCAGTCCCTTCAGACCTTCGGCGGCTCCGGCTTCCTGCAGGAGTACCCGATCGAGCAGTACATCAGGGACGCCAAGATCGACACCCTCTACGAGGGCACGACCGCGATCCAGGGACAGGACTTCTTCTTCCGGAAGATCGTCCGGAACCAGGGAGCGGCCCTCAACGCCCTCGCCGAGGACATCAAGAAGTTCCTGGCGCTCGGTGAGGGCGGGGAGGAGCTGGCGGTCGCCCGCGAGCAGCTCGCCACGGCGGCCGTCGAGCTGGAGGCCATGGTCGGCCTCATGCTCACCGACCTCGCCGCGACCGAGCAGGACGTCAGGAACATCTACAAGGTGGGGCTCAACACCACCCGCCTGCTGATGGCCTCGGGTGACGTGGTGGTCGGCTACCTGCTGCTGAAGGGGGCCGTCGTCGCCGCCGAGAGGCTGGAGACCGCGTCGGCCAAGTCTGTGTCCGTCAATGATGTGGCCTTCTACACCGGCAAGATCGCGGCGGCGAAGTTCTTCGCGGCGAACGTCCTGCCGGGTGTCACCGGTGCGCGCCAGCTCGCCGAGGGCGTCGACCTTGACCTGATGGAGCTGGACGAGACGGCCTTCTGAGGCCTGAGTCTGAGGGGCTGCGCTCGCGGGGCGGGGCACGTACGACGCCGCCGGCGGCCCGTTCGCCGCGTTGTCGAAAGGTCCTGGTGGCTCCTCTCCTCGGAAACCCAGTCCCAGCAGGCCCGAGGACCGTCGGCAAGGACCCCCGAACCAGCCGCCGACCGGCATCCGGACCCTGTTCCTCCACTGTCCGTCCTCGTCTTCCAGGGCCCCTTACGAGGCCCGTTCCCCGTCACCGGGAACGGGCCCTCGTACGTCGTTAAGGTGAACCCATGTGCACACCCCCACGCTTCGATCGCAGCCACACCGATGACCTCATGTCCTTCCTGGCGGCCGGCCCGTCCCCGTACCACGCGGTGGCGAACGCGGCCGAGCGGCTGGAGAAGGCCGGCTTCCGGCAGGTCGCGGAAACGGACGCGTGGGACGCGGAGACATCGGCGGCCCCCGCCGTGGGGATCGGCGGGAAGTACGTGCTGCGCGGAGGCGCGATCGTGGCGTGGTACGTGCCCGCGGGGGCCGAGCCGCACACACCCTTCCGGATCATCGGGGCGCACACCGACTCCCCCAACCTGCGGGTGAAGCCGCTGCCCGACAGCGGCGCGCACGGCTGGCGTCAGGTCGCGGTCGAGATCTACGGCGGCCCGCTGCTCAACTCCTGGCTGGACCGCGACCTCGGGCTGGCCGGCCGGCTCTCGCTGCGCGACGGCACGACCCGGCTGGTGAATATCGACCGCGCCCTGCTGAGAGTCCCGCAACTCGCCATCCACCTGGACCGCTCGGTCACCTCGGAGGGCCTCAAGCTCGACAAGCAGCGCCATCTCCAGCCGATCTGGGGCCTGGGCAACGACGTACGCGACGGAGACCTGATCCGTTTCCTGGAGCAGGAGTCGGGGCTGGCCGAGGGTGAGGTCACCGGCTGGGACCTGATGGTGCACTCCGTCGAGCCGCCCTCGTACCTGGGCCGGGACAAGGAGTTGGTCGCGGGACCGCGCATGGACAACCTCCTGTCCGTGCACGCCGGCACGGCGGCGCTGTCGGCCGTCGTGACCTCGGGCGAGGCCCTCCCGTACATCCCGGTGCTCGCGGCCTTCGACCACGAGGAGAACGGTTCGCAGTCGGACACGGGGGCCGACGGTCCGCTGCTCGGCAGCGTGCTCGAGCGTTCGGTGTTCGCGCGCGGCGGTAGTTACGAGGACAGAGCGCGCGCCTTCGCCGGCACGGTCTGTCTCTCCTCCGACACGGGGCACGCGGTCCACCCGAACTACGCCGAGCGCCACGACCCGACGCACCACCCCCGCGCCGGCGGCGGCCCCATCCTCAAGGTCAACGTCAACAACCGCTACGCGACGGACGGTTCGGGCCGCGCCGTCTTCGCCGCCGCCTGCGACAAGGTCGGCGTCCCGCTCCAGTCGTTCGTTTCCCACAACTCCATGCCCTGCGGCACCACCATCGGCCCCATCACCGCGGCCCGCCACGGCATCAAGACGGTCGATATCGGCGTGGCCATCCTCTCCATGCACAGCGCCCGCGAACTGTGCGGCGCGGACGACCCGTTCCTGCTGGCGAACGCACTGGTGGCATTCCTGGAGGGCTGACGCGACGGCTCCGGCCCCACGCCAACCGTCGGCGTCGCCACCGAGCTGTTCGGGCTGCCCCGGCCCGAAATCGGCCTGCCAGAGCCGTTGTACGAGCTGACCCTGTGCACGCCGAAACCCGGAATCCGGCGGGGAGCACCGACCGGACGTGGTTGCGTCGCGCAGCTGGCTCGCCGCCGCCGCCAACCTGCGGGCGCGGCTGCGGCGCGAGACGGGGCTCAGCCCATCGGCCTACCGCCGGCGTTTCGGACCGGACGCCGGGGAACCGCTGAAAACATGAGATTCCTCGTACGCGACCGGCTCCTCGGCATCGGCGACGACTACTGGATCGAGGACGAGCACGGCCGCAGGGCCTTTTTCGTCGACGGCAAGGCGATGCGCCTGCGGGACACCTTCGAACTGAAGGACACGCAGGGGCGCGTCCTGATCGACATCCGCCAGAAGATGTTCGCCCTCCGGGACGCCATGGTGATCGAACGGGACAGCGAGCCGCTGGCCACCGTCCGGCGCAAGCGCCTGTCGCTCCTGCGCAACCACTACAAAGTGATCCTCTATGACGACACCGAACTCGATGTCAGCGGCAAGATCCTCGATCGTGAGTTCGTCGTCGAGTACGACGGGGAGCTGCTGGCCCACATCTCGCGGCGCTGGCTGCGGCTGCAGGACACATACGGCGTGGAGGTCGTACGGGAGGACGCGGACCCGGCGCTGCTGATCGCGGTGGCGGTGTGCGTCGTCCACCTGGGGGAAAAGGAACGGGGGGATGCCGGCTGAGCCGTCGCTGCGCGACGGCACCCGGGGCGGAGCAGCCCGTTCAGAGCACCCTGTCCTTCAGCGCCGGGAACTGTTCCCGCGTCGTGGCCACCTTCGCGGGGTCGAAGTCGACGGTCAGGATCTCCTCGTCCGCGCCCGCCTCCGCCAGCACCTCGCCCCACGGATCCACCACGATCGAGTGGCCGGCCTGCGGAACTCGCGCATGCGTACCGGCGGTCCCGCAGGCGAGGACGTACGCCTGGTTCTCGACGGCCCGGGCCCGGGCGAGCAGCGTCCAGTGGGAACGGCGGCGTTCGGGCCAGCCGGCCGGGATGACCAGGGTCTCGGCGTCCGCGTCGACGAGCCGCCGGAACAGCTCGGGGAAGCGGAGGTCGTAGCAGGTCGCGAGGCCGAGGGTGGTCGACGGCAGCCGTACGGTGACGACCTCGGTGCCGGCGCTCATCAGCACCGCCTCGCCCCTGTCGAAGCCGAAGCGGTGGATCTTGCGGTACGCGGCGGCCAGTTCACCGGAGGGTGAGAAGACGAGCGAGGTGTTGTAGAGCAGGTCGTTCCCCAGGGCCGAGCCGCTGTCGGGTGCCGTCCGTTCGGGAAGGGAGCCCGCGTGCAGCCAGACCCCCGCGTCGCTCGCGGCCTTCGCCATCGCCTCGTACGTCGGCCCTTCCAGCGGCTCGGCCTCCGCCGCGAAGGACTCGTACGCAAACGCGCCCGTTGTCCACAGCTCGGGCAGGACGACGAGATCGGCACCGGCCTGTTCGCCGGCGTCACGGACGAGGGACGCCACACGCCGCCGGCGCGCTTCGACCGATTCGTCCTCATTTACGCCGATCTGGATGAGGGAGGCGCGCACACTACCACCGTCCTGGCATTCGACCCGCGCATACGGGCCTACGATCGTCACACGAAAGCACTGCCGGTGTGCCTTGGAGCAGCGTAACTTAGCGCTCCACAACACCCATGCCCACGCACCAACCGCCCAAGGGGTCCCGTGAGTCTCCATCCCAGCCTGCAAACCTACGCCGACGCCTGGACGCAGTCCGTCGAGGCGATAGCCGAGCTGGTGCAACCGCTCGTGGAGGGGGAGTGGAACCTTCCGACACCGTGCCCCTATTGGTCAGTGCGCGACATCGTGTCGCATGTCATCGGTGTCGACTGCGAGACGCTGGGCGATCCGCGCCCCATCCACACGCTGCCGCGTGACCTGTACCACGTGAAGACCGAGGCCCAGCGCTACCAGGAGATGCAGGTCGACGTACGCCGCCACCACACGGCACCCGAGATGCTCTCCGAGCTGGAGTACACGATCATCCGCCGCTCCCGGCAGCTGCGGAACGAGAACCGCGCTCCCGAGACGCCCGTGCGCGGCCCGCGCGGCATCGAGGAGACCCTCGAGTTCGCCATGCGCAGGCGGGCCTTCGACATCTGGGTGCACGAACAGGATCTGCGTACGGCCCTGAACAAGCCGGGGAATCTGGACTCCCCCGGCGCGTACGTCACGCGTGACACGCTGCTCGACCTGCTGCCGAAGATCGTCGCCAAGGACGCCCAGGCCCCGGCGAACTCCGCCGTCGTCATCGACGTGAACGGCCCGGTCGAGTTCCTGCGCACGGTGCGGGTGGACGCCCAGGGTCGCGGGACGGTGGACGGTTCGCCGTCGCTGGGGCCGTTGGTCACGCTCTGCACGGACTGGGAGACGTACATGAGGCTGGCGTGCGGGCGGGTGTCGCCGGTGGCCGCCGCGGATCGGATCAAGACGGAGGGCGACCAGAAGCTGGCGGCGGCGATCCTGAGGTCTTTCGTCGTCACGCCGTAAGGCCCTCGGCCGCAGGGCCGTCGGCGTGGCTTGACGACTGGGTGGCTTGGTGGCTTGGTGGCTCACGCCGGTGCGTGCACCGTCTCCACCCGGCTGGCCACGAGCCGTTCCCGCTCGCGGCGGGCGGCCTGGCGGCGGAGGCGGAGAATCTGGCTGAGGCCGAGCGCCTGGAGCACGAACACCGCGGAGAAGGCGACGGCGTAGTCGTCCCCGGTGGCGTCCAGCAGCGCGCCGATCGCGAACAGCGTCGTCATCGAGGCGACGAAACCCCCCATGTTCGTGATTCCGGAGGCCGTGCCCTGACGCTCGGGCGGGTTCGCGGGACGAGCGAAGTCGAAGCCGATCATTGAGGCGGGCCCGCAGGCGCCGAGCACGACGCAGAAAGCGGTCAGCAGCCACATCGGCGCATGGTCGGCGGGGTAGGCGAGCGTGACGCCCCAGACGACCGCCGTCGACAGCACCGTGCCGAGCGCCAGCGGAAGCCGCGCCGCGTGGTGCCGGGCGACGATCTGCCCGTACACCAGGCCGATGACCATGTTCGACAGCACGATGAGCGTGAGGAGTTCACCGGCCGTCGCCCGCGAGAGCCCCTGCGCCTCGACCAGAAACGGCAGGCCCCACAACAACAGGATCACCATCGCCGGGAACTGTGTGGTGAAGTGCACCCACAGCCCGAGCCGCGTCCCGGGCTCCCGCCAGGACGCGACGATCTGCCGGCGCACGGACGCGGCGCCCTGGTGCGGGAACGACTCCGGCTCGTGTCCCTCGGGGTGATCCTGCAGGAACAGCAGCATCAGGACGAGGACGACGACGCCCGCGAGCGCGCTTCCCGCGAAGGCCGCGGTCCAGCCGACGCCTTGCAGCAGCCGGGCCAGGGCAAGCGTCGAGACGAGGTTGCCCGCCACGCCCGCCAGGCCCGCGAGCTGCGCGACCATCGGTCCGCGCCGGGCCGGGAACCAGCGCGCGCCCAGCCGCAGCACGCTGATGAAGGTCATCGCGTCACCGCATCCCAGCAGCGCGCGCGACGCCAGCCCCGTCCCGTACGAGGGCGAGAAGGCGAAGCCCAACTGCCCCGCTGTGAACAGGAGTACGCCGATGGTCAGCACCTTCTTGGGGCCGAGCCGGTCGACCAGCAGGCCGACGGGTATCTGCATGCCCGCGTAGACGAGGAGTTGGAGGATCGAGAAGGTGGAGAGGGCGGAGGCGCCCACGTGGAAGCGGTCGGCGGCGTCGAGTCCGGCCACCCCCAGTGACGTACGGAAGATGACGGCGACGAAGTAGACGGCGACGCCGACGGACCAGACGACGACGGCCCGGCGGCCGCCGGGCGGATCTTTGGGGAGGGACGCGGTCGTCGGCCGTTCCCCGGCGGTCATCGGACGTCACCTCGCGCCAGGCTGGAGAACCAGCTGATGTGCCGGTGGACATGGTCGACGGCCGTCGCCGCGTCGCCGGAGCGCAGCGCGTCGAGGATCTCCCGGTGCTCGGTGAGCGTCTTGGTGATCCGGTCGGGGTGGGCCTGCATCACGGCGATGCCCATCCGGAGCTGGCGGTCGCGGAGCTGGTCGTAGAGGCGGGAGAGGATGTGGTTGCCGACGCTGCGGACGATCTCGGCATGGAAGCAGCGGTCGGTGACGGCGGCTCCCGCGAGGTCTCCGGCAGCGGCCTGCTCCCGCTGCTTCTCCAAAAGTTCGGTGAGGCGCGCGATGAGCTGCGGTGAGGCCGGGACCGCCTTGCGGATCGCGTGCTCCTCGACGAGCTGGCGGGTCTCCACGACGTCCGCGATCTCCTGGGCGGAGACCGGCAGGACCAGGGCGCCCTTCTTCGGGTAGAGCTTGATCAGCCCCTCGACCTCCA
>CAMLJW010000221.1 GCA_946480485.1 uncultured Streptomyces sp.
ATGCAGGGCAACGTACTCGCCGCCTTCGGCGCGCACTTCACCGACTGGGTGTTCAAGCGCTATGCCGATGTCTTCTGAGACCGGCGAGCCGCAGACGACCCGACCGACCGGCCGGCCCAGGCAAGCGGTCCTGGTCACGCACGAGGCCTGCGGCGCCGACGACACCGGCGCGGTCCGGCGGCTCCTGGCGGACCGCGGCTTCACCGTCACCCACCACTCCGTCTTCCCGCACGGAGAGATCCGCGACCCGGACCTGGCACTGCCCGCCCCCGCGACCGCCGACCTGGTGATCGTCTTCGGCTCCTTCGCCCACGCGTGGGAGCGGCAGCACCAGGACTGGGTGGCGGCCGAGGTCGGATGGGTGCGACGCGTGGTGGAACTGGACGTTCCCTATCTCGGCATCTGCTTCGGGGGCCAGCTCCTGGCCAGTGCCTGGGGCGGTCGCGTGGAGCCCGGCGACGGCTACGAGATCGGGATGCTGACGTTTCCGACGGGGCCTCACTGCCCGGTCCCGGGCGGTCCCTGGTTCTCGTGGCACAGCGACCGCGTGGTGCTCCCACCTGACGTCACCGTCTGGTCCCGTAGCGACTTCGGGCCGCAGATCTTCACGCGCGGCCGGGCCATCGGCGTCCAGTTCCATCCGGAGATCACCCGCGCCCTGGTCGACTCGTGGATCCGCGCCGAGGAGATCTCGCTGGACAAGGCCCACGGGTCGATGAGACTGCGCGATGCGGTGGACGCCGGCATCGGGGCCTCGCAGACGAACCTCGGCACGTTTATGGACTGGGTGATCGAATCATGGACATGAGCACGAGACCTCGTATCGCGATACCGGGCCGGTTCAGCCAGTCGGCCTCCGCCCTGCGGTTCCGGGCCGTGGTGAACGCGCAGGCTCTGCTGGAGGCGGTGTGGGCCGCAGGAGGCGACCCCGTCACCCTGCTGCCCACCGACGCGACCACGCCCGCGGAGATCGCGGCGCGGCTCGACGGTTATGACGGAGTACTGCTCCCCGGCGGCGCCGACATCAACCCGGCCCTCTACGGGGCCGCTCCCGCTCCCGGCACCGACCCGCCCGACGACCTGCAGGACGGCTTCGACCTAGCCGTACTCCGCCACGCACTGGACCACACGGTGCCGTTGCTCACGGTCTGCCGAGGCACCCAGCTCCTCAACGCCTTCCTCGGCGGCACCCTGGAACAGGACATGGACGCCGGGCACCTCCACTTGGTGCAGAAGGTCACTCCGGTCGAGCCGGTCCTCTTCGGGCCGGATCCCATCCCGGTCAGCTGCTATCACCACCAGCGCATCGACACCCTGGCCGACGTGCTGGAACCGTTCGCTCACGCAGACGACGGGACGATCGAGGCGGTGCGGTACCGCACCGCCCCGGGCTGGGTCTTCGGAGTGCAGTGGCATCCCGAGGACACGGCCGCCACGGACCCCCACCAACAGCTCCTCCTCACCACCTTCGTGGAGGCAGCACGGGAATCGCATCCGAGAAACTCCGTCAACGAAGGAACGTCATGCACCCCGACGACATCGACCTGACCGACCTCGACCTCTTCAAGGACGGAATCCCCCACGAGACATTCCGCACCCTGCGCGACCAGGCCCCCCTGTTCTGGAACGACGAGAGCGACGGGAACAAGGGCTTCTGGTCCGTCACCCGTTACGAGGACGTCGCGGCCGTGGACAAGGACGCCGAGACGTACTCCTCGGAGCAGCAGGTCACGCTGGAGGAACTCGACGAGGAACAGCTCCTCGTCCGCAAGTCGTTGATCGACACCGACGGAGCCCGACACTGGGCGCTGCGCAAGCTGCTGATGCGGGAGTTCAGCCCCCGCGCGGTGGCGCTGTACAGCGACTTCCTGACGAAGCTGACCGAGGCGACCCTGGACCGTGCCCTGGCACTCGGCGAGTTCGACTTCGTCGAGCAGATCAGTGCCGACATTCCGATCCGCCTGCTGGCACGGATGCTCGACGTGCCGGTCGAGGACACCGACAAGCTGATCGACTGGGGCAACCAGATGATCGCGAACTCCGATCCCGACTACACGGACGTGCTCGCCGGCAGCCCCGAGTCGGAGCAGTACCGAAACCTGCCCTTCCGGTCCCCGGCCGCTCTGGAGGTCTTCGAGTACGGCTTCAAACTGGCCGCGCAGCGTAGGGGAGGCCCCGGGGCCGACCTGGTATCCAAGCTGGTCAACACCACCCCCGAGGATGGAGTCCCGCTCTCCGACCTGGACTACCAGAACTACTTCTCACTCCTGATCATCGCCGGCAACGACACCACCCGGCACACGATCTCGCACACCGTTCGGGCGCTCGCCTCCCATCCGCAGGCCTGGGCCGACCTCAAGGCGGATCCTTCCCTGGTGCAGAACGCGGTGGAGGAATTCCTCCGCTGGGCAAGCCCGATCCTCCATTTCCGCCGTACCGCGACCCGTGACGTCGAACTGCATGGTCAGCGGATCCGCGAGGGCGACAAGGTGGTGATGTGGTTCGGTTCGGCCAACTACGACGAGCGGAAGTTCCCCAACCCCCAGGTCTTCGACATCCACCGCAAGAACGCCGAGCACGTCTCGTTCGGCAAGGGCAGCCCCCACTTCTGCCTCGGCAACGCACTGGCGCGGCTGGAGATCAGGATCGTCATCACCGCGCTGCTTGAGAGGCTGGAGCGCATCGAGCTGCTGAGCGAGCCGAGGACGGTGCGTTCGAATCTTGTTCACGGCATCAAGAAGATGCCGGTGCGCGTGCACGCCGACCCGTCCTACCCAGGCGCCGCCGGCTGAGGTGCCACTGGCCCACGGCCCCATGTCCCCCGTGATACGCCGCGCTCAACGACTCGTCAGCCCGGACAGCGGACAGCTCCGGCCGGCCTGACGGGCCAGACGGAAGGCCAACATGGCAGCGCCCGCACAGAGAGGCCTTGCAAACAGATCGTTGCTCATTGTGCGGTTCGTTGGGCAGGCGGTGTTGGCCTACTGCCTTCTGGGCACCCAGCGCACGACCGACAACTGCGCTTCCGACAAACGACTTGCCTAGCCCCAATACCGGTATTGGGGCTAGGCAGCCAGATGATCCGCAAGAAGCGGCCCAGGCGTCATCGCACATGCGCTCTATGAAGTCACTCGATGCGGTGACGCGCGCATGCGGCGCTGGCTGCGGAGTCATGCTGTGATCAGCACACCGCGAGACGGTGACTGCTACGCGTGAATGACGACGCAAGGGGGCAGAGAATGGCACCTACTCCGCAGAGTGGACCACGTCCTGATGAGCAGGCGGTTCTCCTCGTGGCGGGCCTGGCAGATCTAGCGGTCAGCACCATCAGTGCGGCCGCTGGAACGGTGCAAGGACTCCTCCGGCGAGGCGACGGGCCGGAACTGGCTGAGGAAGCGCAACAGGACCTGATGTCACGCGGGCGCCTCGCGCTCGACCGCAACGCCACTACGCCCGACGCGCATCTGGAGGTGCTGGCCCAGCACGCTCGTACCCGGCAGGCGGCTACCGGTGATCACTGAGGGCTGGGAAGCCGCCAAGTTCAAGGCGCGTATCGACGCTCTGTTGGCGGATTTCCTGGCGGAGGAGGCCGACCATCTGCTTGCGATCGACGATGTGCTGAAGCCGGTGGCGGAGCAGATGCAGTTGGTGGCCGGGCACGGCAAACGGCTGCGGGCAGCCTTCTGCTACTGGGGGTGGCGCGCAACCGGCCAACCCGACAGCGAGGCCCTGCTGCACGCGGCGGCCTCCATGGAACTGGTGCATGCCGCGGCGATCGTCCACGACGACATCATCGACGACAGCCCGTTACGCCATAACCTGCCCACCGTCCACGTCGCCTTGCGGGCACCTGTTACGGGGCGACCGCGGCCACGGGCCGCCGCCCGTTCCCTGGCCATGCTGGTCGGGGATCACCTGATGGCACTGGCAGGTCATCTGTTCGCCACCAGCGGCCTGCCGGGTGCCTATCTCGCCCGCGCCAGACCCATGTGGGCGGAACTGGCTCGTGAGCTCATCGCCGGGGAGTGCTTGGAGATCTTGAGCACGGGCACCAGCCCAAACACCGATGTATCCATGAAGGTCGTGCGCTACAAGACCGCGAAGTACACCGTCGAGCAGCCCCTGCTCATCGGCAGCCTGCTCGGCGGGGCTTCCGCCGGATTACGGGCTGGCTTGTCCGCTTACGGGCTGCCGCTGGGGGAGGCGTTCCAGCTACGTGATGACCTGCTGGGCCTTTTCGGCGAACCGGAGCGCACGGGCAAGGCCAGCCTGGACGACATCCGCAGTCGCCGGCCCACCATGCTGCTGGCCAAGACCTGGCAGGCCGCCCTTCCTGCACAGCGAGAGCACCTCGCCGGCGTGCTGGGGCGCCGCGACCTCACCGATGAGCACCTGCATGAGGTGCGCGAGCTGATGGTGAAGCTGCAGGCGCCGGACCAGGTCGAGGAAATGATCGACGCCCGTGTTCAGGAGGCCGTCAGCCACCTTCACGCCCTCGACATCCCTCACCCTGCCCGGCAGGCCCTCGCCTCCCTCGCACGCTCTGCCACCGACCGCCGTAACTGACCCCCGAACGGCTCCCAGCTGATGCCGGGCGCCTGCCGGAAAGGACTGCATCGATGACCTACACCGACGCCTCGATGGACGCCCTGCGTCAGTCCGGCGACGAACTCGCCGACGCTGTCGTCGCCACCCTCTTCGAACGGGAGGAGGTGGGCAAGTTCAACACGCTGATGCGTTACGTCTCCACCGCCGGAGCGCCCCTGCCCGATGGGCTGCCCGATGTCGCCCGCGAGTACCTCCAGGCCACCAGCGTGCCGCCGGACTGGGTGGACTGGACGGAGATGGAGAAGGCGCGTCTGTTCTTCATCGACAACAACGTGCACATCTCCACCGCGCTGTCGTTTGCCTCCATGCCCGCCTGCTACGTCGTCCCTCACGTGGCGAAACTACTCTCAGCCACGCACGGGCTGAACTACCCCTCCAAGCGGATGGCCGAGACCGGCCAGTTCACCGTCTACCTCATGCAACCGGACGCCTTCGAAGCTGGCAGCCGCTTCATCCCCGCCGCGCAGAAGGTCCGCCTGCTGCATGCCTCCATCCGTCATCACCTCAAGCGAGAGGAGCGCTGGGACACCGACGCGTTGGGGGTGCCGATCTGCCAGGAAGACATGATCGGCGGGCAGATGTTCTTCTCCATGCTCGTCCTGGACAGCCTTCACCGCTTGAACATCCACATGTCCGTCGAAGGCGCCGAGGCGTACTTCTACGCCTGGCGGGTGGTCGGCGCTATCCTCGGTGTCGACCAGGACGCCATGCCCAAAACCCTGGAAGAGGCCCGGCAGTTCCTCGACCTGTACATGATTCGGCACATGGGCCCCTCCGACGAGGGCGTCCACCTGACCCGGCAGCTGATCGACCTCTACGAGGAAGTCGTTCCCGGCACCTTCTTCGACCCTATCGTCTCGGCCCTCATCCGCTACCTCATCGGTGACACCTGTGCGGACTGGCTCCAGGTGCCCCGCACCGCATGGGACAGCGTCGCCAAGCTCGCGCCCACCTTGCTCGGTGTTCTGGAAAACATTGAGGACCGCTCCCCGTTCGGCGCCTGGGCCCTGGACCGCCTGGGCCACCTCACCTCCGTCTTCGAGCTGTCCTCCCTCACACGCGGACGCGTCATGCATTACGCCATCCCCGAACAGCTGAAGAAGGACTTCGGCGTCAGCGGCAACGTGCCCCGCACACACCGATGGACACCACCTGCTTCCACTCTGGGCGCCGCCGCGAGGTGAAGCGGGTGCCGCTGACGCGCTCCTGCCGGAGTTCGATCGCGGTGCCGTCCCCGAAGGCCTGGTCACCCGGCGTCAGTTACGGGACATGAACCTCAGTCCGGGCGGCAACGACGGTCCGGTCGCGATCCTGCGCTGCAAGTGGTGCTCCTACCGGCCGCAGTGGTCGTGCATCCACCCCACCCGGGGCTTCCTGCTCCGCGTCGACCTGGCCGTGCCCAAGCGCGCGCCCACGCTCGCTCAGGAATGGGCCCTGGACCGGGCGATGGCCGCGAGGCAGACCTGCGGCGACTGCCGGAGGCGTTTTTACATCTGCCTCCAGGCTGCCGTATTGCATCGAATGCAACACATCTCGCAGTGCGCCAACTCGCTGAGCTGCAGTTGGTGCCCAGGTTGGCGTCGGCTCGGTGGTTGGTTGGGATGCGCTGACCTGGCACCCGTTATTGACTCAACGATGATGCGTTAGACGCATCGTGAGTGCTGCGTTGATATGCCTGGAGCCGCGCGCCTGGTCCTCGCCGACGGAGTCGTGCACCTGGACCCCGAACCCGCCGTCTTGGAAGCGATGTTGGAAGGCTGGGCACTGCAGCAGCGCACGCGCTCCTTGAGGGAGTCGTGCAACGAACGATTAGGCCGGGCTCCGGTCTAGCTTTTCCACGAGTGGAACACGGTCACCCACACCAGCGAGTACGAGGGAGCCGCCGAACGGCGTCCGCTCACCTACGACGAAGTCCAGACCCTTTTCGACGCGCCGACGGCCGCGTCGAGGAGATCCGCACACGACGACGCAAGGGCTCACTCGCGGCCCTTCGCGACGCCAAAGCAGCGACTCGGGCGCGTGACCCAGTCCCTGCCCAACGGCTACTGCGGCCTGCCGATGCAACGGACATGTCCGCAGGCCAATGCCTGCTTGACCTGCCCGATGTTTGTCACCACCCCCGAGTTCCTGCCGCAGCACCACGAGCAACGGCAGCAGCTGTTGCAGATCGTCTCGGCCGCCGAGGCCCGCGGCCAAGCACGCGTGGCCGAGATGAATCGCCAAGTCCTCGGCAACCTTGAGAAGATCATCACCGGTCTGGAAGACGCCCCCGGACAGCCGGAGCAACCCCCGATGCGAGCTGAAAACAGCCAGCACATCGTTGACGCCGCCCGGCGCCGCAGCGAGTACACCCGCGCCAAGGCCGTCCAGGCCCTCCGCACCCTCGACGCGGCGGGTGAGCCGGTCACCTTCGAGACCGTCGCGAAACGTGCTGGCGTCTCCCGATCCTGGCTCTATACCCAGCCGGACCTGCGAGCGGAGATCGAGCGACTGCGGGCAGTACATAGCCGCGATCCCGCATCGCCCATTTTCTCACGCCAGCGCACCTCCGATGCTTCCCTGCTGCGACGACTCGAAGCCGCCAACACCCGCATCCGGCGCCTCGCCGAGGAGAACCAGCGACTCCGCGAGCAACTTGCCCGCGCCCTCGGCGAACAACGCGCCGGCCGAACCAGAGGTGGATGTCGGCCCAGGCAAGGACCGTGTTCGGGCGATGTTCCAATGGCGTGATGTGGCTCGAAAAAAGATCAGCCCACGCGATACTTGCCGAGCACGTGCAACACCCCTGCGATCAGGAACTTTCCGCGGCCGCCCAACACCCCGTAGATCTCGACGAAGGCGTCTCTCGAATCCGGCACTGCCGCGATCCGCACGGTGAACGTACGTCTGCCGGTCAGCCGGTGGCTGTACCACATATCACGCTCGATGTCCGTTCCCGGCAGGGCCGCCTCGACGACCTCCCATTCGGAGTCCCCGAAGTCGTGCTCGGCGAAGTGTGCCAACACCTCACACAGCGGCCGTAGGTTCTCGCCGTAGATCCGCCGCTTGGCCATGGCACGAGTCCAGCCCACCGGGTACGCGTGGACGCCGTCCCAGACTCCCAGGCGCACGAGGCGGCGCTGACGACCTCTTTCGAACCGGGCGAACATCGCAAACCATCCGCCAAGCAGCACGCCCATGCCCAACGCCAGCAGAACGTCGCCCTCGAAGACAAGGAGGAAAAGGCCCCAGAAGAAGACCCCTGCCACAAGCCACACAACGAGTGGCCGCCTCGCTGCAAACGTCTGCGATCTAGTCGGAGGTCGTTGACCTCCGAGGACGCGGTCGAAAGCCCAGTAGGCACGCGCCAGATCCCCACCCTTGATCGGCATGGCGGGATGGTAGCCCGTCCCCCGCTACAGAAGTAGGCCCCTGCTGTGCCTTCTCACCGATTGTGTGACTGAGGCAGCCCAGTGAGCTGCGGAGATGCAGGTAGCTGAGAATGCTGTGAGCTGTGGTTAATGCATCCTGACCTGCTGCGATGCGGGTTGGTTGAGAAGAGCGCAGGTGTAGCGAGAACTCTGGTGTGTTTGGGCGACGCAGGAACAGTTTGATCTTGTTGATCGGGTCCGGGTGACGCTGAGTGGGCGACGGTGGGCCTCCGTCACCCCTTGGCTTGTATGACACTGCGTCAAGGTACCGGTGTCACTGCTGGGTTGTGTGGGCGCCGGGGCTCGGCGGCAGATGGTGGGGTCGTGTGGTCGGGGGCGGGTGAGCCCTGACGC
>CAMLJW010000222.1 GCA_946480485.1 uncultured Streptomyces sp.
TCACATGGGAGTGGTCAGCTCCGCCGCCCGGCCGGGACCGGCGCCTTGGCACCGAAAGCCCTTGCCGGACTCGGCGAGAGTAACACCCAACAGAATTTTGATACTTGTGCCTTTTGAGACGTCATTGAGTCGGTCCGCGTGAAGTATTGGCCATGTGGCCGGTGCGCCCTCAGCTGCCGAGGGGTCATGATCACGAAGCCTCTGTCGAACCGGCGGAGGAAACGATCCGACATGTGAGGCAACATGCGAAGAGTCAAGATTGCTGCCCGCCAGGCCGCAACCGTTGCCGGGGCGGCGGCGCTGCTCGTGACCGGTGTCAACGTGGCACCGGCCTCAGCTGCGAACCCTCCGAGTTGTGTCGAACGGGACACATGGGGGTCCGGCGCGCAGTCGTATGCCAAGGCGACCAACACCTGTTCGTCCTCGAAGACCTTCTACTTCCAGTGGGACTGGGCAGTAGACGGTGACTGCAAGACACTCAAGGCGGGTTGGGAGCGCACCGAGTGGCGCGTGCGCCAGGCGAACTTCCGGTCCCTGGTGAACTGCTGAGCCACTCACGAATCAAATCGTTCCGCTTCCGCGCGCATGATGGGCACGCGGAAGCGGAACTTCCGTCACTCTAATCGCTGACGCCGACCGCAGGGCGTTCGGCGGAAGGATTAGCCGGCTCATGACAGCCCACATCAACTCCCGGCTCACCGACGAGCCAGAGGGACAACAACCAACGGCCCGAACCGTCGATCTGACGGTGCGGTACCGGGACAGAACGGCTCTGAGCGATGTGAGCATGGACATCGGCCGAGGTGTCACCGGACTGCTGGGGCCGAACGGTGCCGGCAAGACCACCCTTCTACGCATTTTGGCGACGGTACAGGCCGCCACTCGGGGCCGAATCGAGTTGTTCGGCACCACGCCTGAGACTCGGGCGCTCCTGAGGGAGACGCGACGCCGGCTTGGCTACCTTCCGCAGAACCCCGGCCTCTACCCGAACTTCACCGTGCGGGCCTTCGCCCTGCACTTCGCCGCCCTCAAAGAGATCGCCGGCCGTCCCGCGCGCCAGGCCGAAGCCGACCGTGTGCTGCAGGCAGTCGGCCTCGGCGACCGAGCGACCGTGAAGATCAAGACGCTGTCCGGGGGGATGCGGCAACGCCTCGCGCTGGCCTGCGCCATGATCGGTCGTCCGGACCTGCTGATCCTCGACGAACCCACCGTGGGTCTCGACCCGGAACAGCGCATGGGATTCCGTGAACTGATCGCGGACCTGGGCCGGCACCACTCCGTGCTGCTGTCCACCCACCAGACGGACGACGTGTCCTGGCTCTGCAACCGCGTCGTCGTACTGGACGAAGGCCGCGTCCGGTTCACCGGGGAACCGGCGGACCTCACCCGTACCGCCGAGGGCAAGGTGTGGCTGAGCCCGGAACGGGACGCGGGCGCCGTCGCCGGCTGGTTCATAGGACAGGGCGAGTACCGCAACATCGGCTCCCCTCCCCCGGGCGCCAGGCTCGTCGAGCCGACTCTGGAGGACGGCTACCTCCTCGCCATGGGTTCGTTCGTCAGCAGCGGGGTGAACGGGCGATGACCAGAGCCGAATGCCTGCGGATGGTCCGGCACCCCGCGGTGGCGGGTTCGATCCTGCTCATCGCCCTCCTGTGGGGGTGGGACGCGGTCTTCTCACCCGAGTCGGCTGACTACGCCGTCCTGCACGTGCAGTCGTACGAACTGCAGGCACCGCTGCTCGCGCCCGCGGCCGGTGTGCTGCTCGCTGCCAATCTCGCCGCCCTGCGGCCCTACCGATACGGCACCATCAGCTCGTACGAGGCGCTGAGCCTGCCGGCCTGGCGTCGGTCACTGGCTCTGCTGCTGGCCTGTGTGCCGCCGGCGGTCGTGGTCCTTCTGCTCTCCGCACTCCGCATGGGGCAGTTCGCCACCGCCGACGGCGCGGTCGGCCGTGTCGAAATCGCTGAGGTGGCCGCCCCCGCCGTGGTGGTCGTACTGGCCGGATGGCTGGGGGTGCTCGGGGCCCATCTGGTGCACTCGGTCGTGCTGGCCCCCGTCGCTCTCGCGGTTCTGGGTTTGCTGGCCCTGGTGGGTGTGGTCTCCGTCGATTCGCCCATGCGCTGGTTGTCGTTCGTCGCGGGGGAGAACGACTTCGGGCCGCCCCTGCCGTCCGATCTGATATACCGCCCCGCAGGCTGGCACCTGGTGTGGCTCTCCGCTCTGGCGCTGGTGATCCTGGCCGTGACCTTGCTCCTGACCGGAGTCCCACGCCGCTGGGGTGTTTCCGCTCTGGTCATGGCCCTGGCCCTCGCGGTACCGGCTGCCACTCTGCAGACCCGGCCGGTCCCCGAGCGGATCGAGACGGCGCGGGAACGACTTCTGCTCGCCCCCGATGCCGGGCAGCGGTGCGAGCGGCGGGGGCGGGGGACCTACTGCGCGTTCTCCGAATTCGTCTCGTACATCGACGCCTGGCACGGGGTCGTCTCGGCTCAGCTCGGCTCCGTCCCGAAGGATGTCGCAGCCCGGCGGTATGCGGTGCGGCAACGCCTTTCCGTGCCGGCTGCGGACGAGTTCGGCACGTCCGGTGCGGCGCCCACGAAGCAGTGGAACGAGCTGGACCGCAGGTCGGGCACTCCCGAGGCGGTCTCGGCCGCCACTTCCTGGTCTGTGGGGGGACAGGACAGCTTCGCGGAGGTCGAAGTGCTGGGGTTCTCGGCCGCCTTCGCCTACCGGGTCGTGTCGGGGAAAGCCATCGCTGGGGACGGACTCACCCCGACGTGCGGTGGGCGGGGTGCGGTCGTCTTTTGGCTCGCGACGGACGCGACGGAGGACACCAGGCTGGCCCTGCGCACCGTCATGAGCCACAAGAGTGGTGGCTACGGGTTCTCCATGCCACAGCTGGGCGCCTCATCGGGACCGCAGTTCGGGCCGCGCGAGCTGGCTCTGGGCGAGGCCATGCTCGCCAAGTCGGAGAAGGACCGGTCGGCCATGGTCCGGCGAGTCGTCGCCGAGTGGGACGAACTCACGGCGCCCAGTACGTCGGTGGACGACGCGGCGCGGCTGCTGGGGCTCCCGCAGCCGCCCGCGGCGCCGACCGACGAAGCGGTGTGCGCCTCATGAGGCACGACGAGCCCGGTAGGGCCGTGAACCACCGGGCCGCCGCGAGTTCCCCGCACGCCCCGGTCGCCTCGGTCACCTCCGACCTCGGCCGATGGGACGTGGCGCTGTCCGTCATACGGAGCATGCGCTGGGTACCCCTGCCGATCTTCTCGGGCATCGGGATCCTGGTCGTGCTGGTCCCCCTGCTGACGGGGGCGCAATTCGCCCTGTTGGACACCACTCTGACACTGCGCGCGGGAACCGTGGTCGCGGTCCTGGGAGCGGCGTTTGCGCTGGACGACACGGCCGACGACATGACCCGTGCGCTGCCCTTCCCGCGGACGCGCGTGGTCACCCTGCGAGCCGCTGTCGCGCTGGCTGCGGTGGCGCTCTCCTGTGCTGTGCAGTACGCGCTGGCCCCGTTGATCACGGCGCCCGGCCAGCCGCTGCCCCTCACGGGACTGATTCTTGAACCGGTGACACTCACCGCGTGGACGCTGACCGCCGCGGCGGCGGCCGCTGGACGCAGAGATGAGGGCACAGGCGGAGTCGCGGCGGCGCCTGTGCTGGCACTTCTTGTGCTGGCCGCGGCTTTTCTGCCGGACCGGCTGTCCTTGTTCGCCGAGCTGTTCACCCCCGAATTTCCCCCGTCCCGGTGGCGGTGGACCGTTCTGCTGCTCCTGGCCTGTGTGCTGTGGCGTGTGACGACACGTGACAGCGGCTTGCCGCCACTGGTGACACGTCTGCGTAGCAGGCGATGAGCCGGGTCTGTCGTCCAACTCCGTCCGGGTCGGTCGGCCTCGCGTACGGGCCCGCTCGCCACGGTGGTCGCTTCGCCGCGCTGTCGCCCCGCGGGTCGAGCCACAGCCGTTCGCGCAACCGTCGTCGGCGGGATGGACGTCCTTGAAACGCAACGGGTGACCGACGAGTACTGCTTCCGCGGTGGGTACCAAGAACATCTGACCCTGAAAGGACATCACATGACCATGAGCAAGAAGTCCGTCATCATTCTGGCCGTTGTTCTCGCGGCTCTCGCGACCGTGGGATACCTGCTCTTCACCGCCAGTGGGCAATCGACGGGAAGGTCTCACAAGGCGAACAGCGCGGTGTCGGCCACGTTCGGCCATGAAGCGGCCATGGTATGAGCTTGTCCATGTCGTCCGTGTGACGAGACGGCGGCTGCCATGACGGGGACCGGACTCCTCCGCTCCCCGTCATGGCGTGCTTCGATCACCCGCATCCGGCCCACCAGCCGCGCCCTCACCCCGAACACCACCCTCGACCGGCGCGCTGAAGCAGCCTGCTGTACCACCACCAACGGCGCACAAGTCTGCGGCCGGGAGATCCGAAACACTGGACCAAGGATCTCCCGGTCGGCAAGCACGCCAACAAGGACAACCGGATCACCGTGGTGCGGCTCCTCAAGGACTCGCTCGGCTGGCACTTCGCCAAGGACTCCCTCGGCTGGCGGGAGGGCACTTCAACACGCCCGTCTGCTGCAGATGTGTGGCGGATCCTCGGATCGATACCCCACCCGTGCTTTAAAGTTGAAGCAATGGTCGAGGGGTGCCGTGTTTCGTGTGCAGGGAGTGGAGGTGGAGGTGGTGGAGGAGCGGCGCCGCCAGGGAAGGTCGTCGGGCGCGGTCTGCGCCCCGTCCCCCCCTGAAGCGCCCGGGCCACCTCCGTACAGATCTTCTCCAGCTGCCCCACCTGCCGCTCGGTGAGGTGCTCGAAGAGGCAGGCATGGACCGTCGCGATGTGGCCGGGTGCCGTACGTTCCATGAGGGCCATCCCCTCGTCGGTCAGGAACGCGAGGCTGCCCCGCTTGTCGAGGCGGCATCCTTCGCGGCGTACCGCGCCGTCCCTCTCCAGACGCGTCACGGCGTAGGTCAGCCGGCTGCGGGTGATCTTCAGCGCCTCGGCGAGATCGGTCATGCGCAGGCAGCCGTGGGGTGCCTCGGAGAGGGTGGTCAGGATGGAGTAGTAGAGGTGCGGCACGTCGGCCTCCTGCTGGAGCTGAGGGCCGATCGCGTCCTCCAGGAGAGGGGGAGGCGGCGACGTATGCGCGCCACGCGCGCTGCTCCTCGGGGGTGAGCCAGCGGGTCGTCATGCCACCCGTGTAGATACTGTTTAAAGTTGAATCACATCAAGCTGAAACACGTCGAGTTCGAAGCACCGAGTCGAACCACGTCGAGGCCCTGACCGTCAGGCTCTCCGAGAGGTAGTGCGCCGATGCCCCGCCCCTACGTCCTGCTGTCCGCCGCCATCTCACTCGACGGCTGCCTGGACGACACCGGGCCCGAACGGCTGCTGCTCTCCGGGCCGATCGACTTCGACCGGGTCGACGAGGTGCGGGCGGCGTCCGACGCGATCCTGGTCGGCGCGGGGACGCTGCGCACCGACAACCCCCGTCTCCTGGTGAACTCCGCCGAGCGCCGCGCGGCCAGGGTCACCGCCGGTCGTCCGGCGTATCCGCTGAAGGTCACCGTCAGTGGAAGCGGGGACCTGGACCCCGACGCCCATTTCTGGTCCACGGGCGGGGAGAAGGTCGTCTACACGACCGACTTGGGTGTGTCGAAGGCCACAGCGGCTCTGGGCGGCTTGGGCGTCGACGTCGTCCCTGTGGGGCCCGAGCTCGACTGGCGGGCCGTACTCGAGCATCTGTATGACGTACGGGACGTGCGGCGGCTCATGGTCGAAGGGGGCGGGCGGGTGCACACCCAGCTGCTTCAGCAGGGGCTCGCGGACGAGTTGCAGCTCGCCGTCGCGCCGCTCGTCATCGGGGAGCCGGACGCGCCCCGGCTTTTCGGGCCCGGCGGCTACCCGGGTGGGGTGCGCAACCGGATGCGGCTGGTGGAGACGCGGCCGGTGGGAGATGTGGTTCTCATGCGGTACGTGCCCACGGCGCCCGGCACCGGAGGCTCGGCCTCCGCCGCGGACCGGCACTGGCTGGAGATCGCATGCGAGCTCGCCGCCGAGTGCCCTCCCTCGCGGACCGCCTTCAGCGTCGGCGCGGTCGTCGTCGCGGCCGACGGCACGGAGCTGGCCCGCGGATACTCCCGCGAGTTTGGCCCGGTGGCGCACGCCGAGGAGGCCGCGCTTGCCAAGCTCGACCCGGCCGACCCGCACCTCGCCGCCCGCCTCGCCACCGCCACCGTCTACAGCAGCCTGGAACCCTGCTCCCGCCGTGCCTCCCGGCCCGCCCCCTGCGCCCGGCTGATCCTCGACGCGGGAGTGCGCCGCGTGGTCACCGCCTGGCGCGAGCCCGACACGTTCGTGACGTCCGCGGACGGGAGCGGGCTGCTGGCCGCGCGGGGCGTCGACGTCCTCGTACTCCCGGAATGCGAGGAGCGGGCCGCCGAACCCAACCGCCACCTCCTCGGCTGACGCGCATCAACTGACGCGCATCGAGATCGCTCACGGGCAGGGTGCGTAAACCCGTGTCCGGGGGTCCGGCTGGATGGCGTACACTTGGTCCTACCGACGCGGGGTGGAGCAGCTCGGTAGCTCGCTGGGCTCATAACCCAGAGGTCGCAGGTTCAAATCCTGTCCCCGCTACTGAAGGCTCAGGGCCGGAACCCAATGGGTTCCGGCCCTGAGTGTCTCCCGGTGTCTCCTGGTGTCTCCTGATTTCCACACCCACACCCACACCCACACCCGCCGCCGCGCCGCACTGCTCACCCACTCGGCCCGCATCGGGTCGCCCCCCGGACGTCATCCGGAAAGCCTGGACGGAGCGCGGTGAAGGCAGGAGACGAGTGGTGGGGTCTGGAGAGGTGGCGGGAGAGTCGCGGGACGATCGATGCGGGTCCTCTGGTTCTTCCGGGTCCTCCCAGCCACTTGGGCCATCCAGGCCAGCCAAGCCATCCGGGCCACCATCGCCACAGTGGACCCCAGAGTCACCAAGGCCACCCGAGCGCCCTGAGCCCCCCGAGCTGTACGACGCGCGGGGTGTCTCGTACGTCCGGACCCTCGTCCGGGCTCTCCCGGCGCTGCTGATCGTCGGAGGCGTCTGCTACGACCTCCTCACCCCGCCGGCCTTCACCGCGGTCCCCTTCTTCACTGTCGCCCCGCTCGTCGCCGCGCCGCTCTTCTCGCTCGCCGCCACGGCGCGCACCGGACTCCTGGCCGTCGCCGCTGTGGCCCTGGCGCACCTCAGGGGCGACTTCGACGCGGGGGCGGTCACCGAGCTGGCCACCGTGGCTGCGGTCGCCGTCCTGGCCGTCGTCATCAACCGCCTCGCACGCCGCAGCGACGAACGCCTCGCCTCCGCGCGCGAGATCGCGGAGGCGGCCCAGCGGGCCGTGCTGCCCGAGCCGGCCGAGCGGATCGGCGGGCTCGACATCGCGGTGCGGTACGAGGCGGCGCACGCGGGCGCGTTCATCGGGGGCGATCTGTACGCGGTGCAGGACACTCCGCACGGCCTGCGGCTCGTCGTCGGCGACGTGCGGGGGAAGGGCATGGGCGCGGTGGCGGCCGTGGCCGTCGTCATCGGCGCCTTCCGGGAGGCCGCCGAACACGAGGCGACCCTGGAGGCGGTGGCGCAGCGACTGGAGCGGGCGCTCGCACGGGAGGGCACCCGGCGCGAGGGCATCGACACGTTCGAGGGCTTCATCACCGCCGTACTCGCCGAGATCCCGCACGCGGACGGCATCGTTCGCCTCGTCATCCGCGGTCACCCCGCGCCGCTCCTGCTTCACGACGACGGCGCGCTGCGCCCGCTCGCGGCGGAGGATCCCACACTGCCGCTCGGACTTGGCGAGTTGGGCGTCTGGCCCGACCGGGCGCAGGAGGCCCCGTTCCCGAGCGGGTCCACCCTTCTCTTCTACACGGACGGGGTGTCAGAAGCCCGGGACAAGCACGGTGTCTTCTACGATCCGGCGGCGCGTCTGGCCGGCCGGACCTTCCGCGACCCGCACGCGCTGCTCGCCACGCTCGTGGCCGACGTGGTCCGTCACACCGGGGGAGGCGCGACGGACGACATGGCGCTGCTCGCCGTACGGCGACCGTGAGACGGGCCGGTGCCCTCATGTCACCCTCGGTAGCCGAATAATGCCCCTCCGTTTCACAACTGACGCACTATCACCAATGGTCACACTCCTCAGTGTCCATCAACTCGTCCGATTTGCCCCGCTCGTGGCTGTAAGTCCAGGCCGGGAACGTTAAACGATCACCCAGAACAGCTTGGAATCCGGTGCCTGCTTCTATTAACGTTCGATAACGCAGCGCGGTCGTCCCAGCCGTCACAAGAGGCGGCT
>CAMLJW010000223.1 GCA_946480485.1 uncultured Streptomyces sp.
CGGCCGCCGAGCCGGGCCGCACCACCGCCGCCCCCGCCTCGCCCACCCGAGGCTCGCGCTGGTCGAGGTTCACAAAGATCATGCCGTACCGGATGGCACACCGCACGGGCTGCGGCGCCCCCCGGGGCCGCCGCAGGCACCGGAAGGCCCGTACGTCGTCGTCCTCGTCGCGCGTGACCACGACCGGCTCCCCGAACACGGTCACCATCAACGAATCACCAGTGTGGGGGACAGCGGTGACCAGATCGATGAAATGCCAGCCGGATCGGTAGGCGGTGGCCATTTCACGACGGAACGAACGGTCGTCGGGTGGAGTCGTCATATCAGCTCCTGGCGCCGTCATCCACGGGGGGCGCCGGCCAACTGCTGTCATTGACAGACATCGACAAGGCCACCGACGGCCAGCTGCTGTCCGCCCGATCGTCACCCTTCGCATCGGTTAGGCCACTCAGTGTTCCGACGGCCACAACGGCGGAAAAAGCGGCGACAAGTACCGAGCGAAGCATTCTCTTATACATAGTCGGCTTCGTCCTCACTTGAAGGTCCCCTCGTTCCCCCGTGCGATAAAGACGATTGCTCATTCGGGCACGTCATGGCCACACAATCGATGCATCATGTTCCTGCATGTTCAGGACCCTGGGGGGTGGAGATTTGGCAACAAATGGGACTAAGGCGACACATCCCCATGCGATGACCGCATTGTGTGGGGAAGGTGGCCGACTTTATGCGCACGCGCTGCGCACGGGACGCATAGCCCGCACGGATGTCGAGTCCGCTCCGTGTCTGATGGAGTTCGCCCTGCTCCACCCCGATCCCGACGATGCGAACTGGCTGCTCCCCGTGCCCCCGTCGGTCGCCCTGGCGCAGCGGCTCAACCCCATAGAGCACGAAATCGCCGAGCGCAGGCGGTGGTCCATCGAACTGTCCGACGCATTTGAGCCGTTCTTGGCCCTCAGCGCTCAGGCGACGGCGAACACCCATCCGATCATGGTGTTGGAGGGCGGAAAGCGGATCAACGCGGCGCTCAACCTGGCCACGGCCCAGTGCCAGACCGAGATGCTCACGGTCCAGCCGAGTAACCGCATCTCCGAGAGCAGCCTCCTTCAGGGGTTGGAGCGCGACCGGCCGTTGATTGAACGCAGCGTGAGGATCCGCACCCTCTATCAGCACACAGCCCGGTACAACCCTGAGAAGTTGGCCTACGTGGACCAGCTCTCCAACGGCAAGGTGGAGTACCGCACGATTGACGAGCTGGCGGAGCGCCTCATCATCTGCGACGAGACCGTCGCCTTCATCCCCACCCGTGACGACCAGCAGGTCGCTCTGGAGCTGCGCCACCCGGGCCTCGTCCGCTACCTGATCAAGGTCTTCGAGTTCATGTGGGCCCGCGCGGTCCCCTTGGCTACCGGCGCCCCCTACGAAACCGCCCCCGACGGCATCACGGACATCCAGCACTCCATCGCCAAACTCCTCGTGGAGGGCCACGTCGACGAGGCCATAGCCCGCCGCCTGGGCATGAACGTGCGCACGTGCCGAGCCCACATAGCGAAGCTGGCCACCGCCCTGGGCAGCGGAAGCCGGGCGCAACTCGGGTATCTCATCGCGGAATCGGGGATCCTCAAGCAAAAGGGCGCCACGCAGTGACCACAGACTCGCACCCTGAACACGGGGTGGACGAGCTGCGCGCGGCAGGCTCGGAGTGTACGAACGAGCACCGCCCGAAGGGTGCGTACGCGGTACGGAGGGCCGACCACATGTCTCATCAGCCGGTCGGAGACTCCGAAGCAGCCGGGCCAAGTGCCGTCAGCGGCAGGAGTCCGGCCGCCCGAGGAGGGCCGTCGAGCCCCGCCTGGGCGATGCGGACGCCCAGTTGCGTACGGCTGGCGGCGCCCAGTGTCTCCGCGAGGCGGGCGATATGGGCGCGGGCGGTGCGGACGCTGATGCCGAGGCGCTCCGCGACGACCGCGTCCTGGTGGCCCTCGGCCAGCAGCGCGGCGATGGAGCGCTCGCGGTGGGTGATGCCGTCGATGCCGGTGTCCGGGAGGGGCGCGGACAGGGGGATGGCCAGGCGCCACAGGCGTTCGAAGACGGTCACCAGATAGTCGACCACGGCCGGGTGGCGGAGCTCCAGCGCGACCGTGCGTTCCGAGTTCGCCGGGATGAAGGCGACCGTGCGGTCGAAGAGGATCAGGCGTTCGACGACCTCGTCGAGGGTGCGGGCCTCGGCCGCGTGACCCATCAGCTCCATGTAGTTCAGCAGGCCCTGCCCGTGCCGGGCGACATGGGTGTAGAGGTCGCGCATCCGTACCCCCCTGCGCCGCAGCGTGAGCGCCCGGGGCAGGCCCTCGGCGAGCTCGTCCTCGCGGCGGATCCCGCCGGGCTGGACCGTCAGCACCTCGGACCTGCACGCCTCGGTCGCCTCGTCCATGGCGGCGCGGATGCGGGGCAGGCCGTCGAGGACACGGATCGCAACGCCCTGGACGGGAGCCTGGGCATGGCCGCCGAGCTCCGTGTACCACTCGAAGGCGGCGACCGCCGCACCCATGCGCGACTGGGCCGAGGCGACGTGCTCGTGCATCTCCCGCAGCAGCCGTGTCATGACCTCCCGGGGCGCGGTGGGCACCAGCCACTTCATGTCGTCGGGGTCGGGGTGCAGCAGCGCCAACTCGACCAGGCAGGGCACCGATTCGGCGTCCTTGCGGGGTACCCGGCCGCGCCGCACGGCCCGGGAGTACACGCGATCACCGGCCTCGCACAGCCGGTCAGCACCGTGCGTATGCCCGTCCGTCCTGTGCTCGGCCATCTCCCCATCCCTGGTTCCAGCCTCGTTTGCAGCGCAGCTATGGGCGACGCCAACCGCCTCCGCAACACGACTCGGCCGCATTTACCGACCCCAATATCCTGAGGATTGTTCTTACCCCCGCAAGGCCCATCGCAACAAGATGACGGTAGTAAAGAGCATGCGCGTGCGACGCATGGTGGACACTCTTTTCGCGAGTGCCCAGGCGCCTGTGCGCGGCCCTGGCCGAATACCCTCGCTCGGCCGGAGCGCCGGCCGAGCGCGAGCGGAATCCAAAAGTCCCGTGTGAGCTGCCCGAATCATCAAGTGATCGCCTCGTTTACCTGGCCCATCCACCGTCACGTCATGGCGGACATATTTGACTCATACGCGTTGGCCGACGTGTGGGACGAGACGTTTGAGCGGCCCGGTGTGGTCGCGGCCCTGGCTGGACCTCCGTCGCCGGCCAGAGCCACGCCCGGGTCGGCTCCTGGACGAGCGACCGGACAGGCTACGACCCGACGAACCGCACCCGCGCCGCCGAGTCCCCGTGTGTTCATGGCGCGGGGCCGCGACTACGACGATTCACCCGCACAAGGGGTGTACCGGGGCGTGACCGCAGTCCCACCGGAAGTGAGGGTGGAGTGCACGCGGGGTGGCCCGAGGGGGGCCTGAGGCGCGCGAGCGGACAGAAACCCACCGGCGGATGGGGTGCGGGGGCGGCCCCGCAGGCACATTCTGGTAGTAGCCACGGGTAAGGGCCATAGCTTGCGATTCCGGAGGTGATCGCGATGATGCACACCACTGTTGGATGGCATGTAGAGCTGGAATTCGAGGAGGACAACCACCGCACCCGCGCCGCCGCACTCGTACGACTCCCCGACGGGAGCGAGGTACGGTCGCACGGGTACGCCAGCCGCCACCCGTCCGACTCCAACCAGCCGAGAGTGGGCGAGGAGGTGGCGGGTGCCAGGGCCCTCAACGAAATGGCCATGAAGCTGCTGACCAAGGCCCACGACGAGATCGACGACGCGTCGGGGCGCAGATCCCACCCGCTGAACAGCTGACCCGCCGCGCGGCGGGGTCCGCCCGCCCGCGCCTCAGCCCCGCTTCGGCCCCGTGATCCCCTCACCGATCACTAGGCCCTTGGCGGGGCCTTCGGGGATGGTGATCCCGGCTTCGGGGATGGTGATCCCGCCTATTTCAGCCCGATCTCCTCGCACGCGGACTCGTACTTCGCCGTGCAGATGTCGGAAACCTTGTAAATGCCGTCGTCGATGACCGTGTTCTCGATGTTGTCCCTCGTCAGCGGGGAGACGAGGGCGAGGTGCGCCGGGATGTTCTCAGTCGTCGGGCTGTCGACATGGTCGCGGGTGAGCGCGTCGAACTCGATGCGGAAGCCCCGGACGAGGGCCACTGCCATCTCGGCGGCGACCTGGGTCTCTTCGGGGTACGGCTTGTAGACGCTCATGTACTGGTCACCCGAGACGATGCGCTGCACGGCCTCGAGTTCCGCGTCCTGACCGGTGATCGGAGGCAGGTCGGTGACGCCGGCCGCCTTCAGTGCGGAGATGATTCCGCCGGCCATGCCGTCGTTGGCGGAGTACACCCCGGCGATGTTCTTGGCGCCGAGGGATGAGATCGCGGCAACCATGTTGGCCCGCGCGTTCGACGGCTTCCACCCCTTGGTGTCGTACGACTTGGCGATGTCCACCTTGTCCCTGAGTTCGCGGAGGGCGGCCTTCTTGAACTGGGCGGCGTTCGGGTCCGTGACTGCGCCGTTCATCATGACGATCTTCTTGGTCTTGTCCTCGTCCAGGGCCTCTGCGAGCGCCTTGCCCTGTATTTCGCCGACCAGTGCGTTGTCGAAGGAGACGTACCCGTCGATCGGGCCCTCGGCCAGCCGGTCGTACGCGATGACCGGGATCCCCGCGTCCTTGGCCTTCTTCACGCCGCTCGCGACGCCGTGGGCGTCAACCGCGTCCAGGAGCACCACGTCGACCTTGTCGTCGATCATCTGCCGGAGCTGCTTGTTCTGCGTGTCGGCGTCCTGGCCGGCGTTGGCGTAGGCGACCTCCCCCTTGCCGTTGGTCAGCGCGTCGACCCTCTTCTTGATGACGGGGTAGTCGAACTTCTCGTAGCGCTGGTTCGCCGTCTCCGGCAATAACAGCCCCACCGTGATGTCGTCGCCCTTGGTGGGCCTCGCTTCCGCGCCGTCTCGCACGCCACAGGCTGCCAGCGAAAGAGTCACGGTGGATGCGGCCATGGTTATGGCCATACGACGCATACGGCTGTTCACTTCTGGTGCCTTCCGGACGAGAGCGCAGCTTTGCAACCCAGGTAGCAGGAAGCCAACGCGGACGTTTCCAGGGCGTCAAGGAGTGACGGCTAACAAGATCACAACAGCACTCTGCGTGGTGGATTTCGAAGACAGGGGTGGAAGCCGGGAGGACCGGTGGGAGCGAGGATGACGAGGCCACCCGCGGCCACAAGACGGTCACGCAACACCGCGTGCCGCGCGCGTACGGCCTTCACGCGCAGGGCTACGGTGGGGCCGCAGCCGCCCCCCTCTCCCAGGACCCGGACGCCACCACCCACCTCCACCTCACCGAGAACCCATGCCCGCGATCGACGCGATCGGCGACCTCATCCCCGGCTGAGGGCACCGCGTACACGGCACCGTATACAGGGGCCATGTACCGCGAAGGGCCCGGAGGCTCGACCTCCGGACCCCTTCGCGCAGTTGCCGCACTGCTGATCACTGCTGCTGCCGCTACTGCTCCGACGATCTCTTCGGCCGCCACACCACCAGCGCGCTCGTCTGCTGCACCTCCTGGTAGGGCACCAGATCGCGCCGGTACGAGGCGTGCACCGCGGCCTCGCGCTGCTGCATGGCCGCGGCGGCGCCGTCCAGGGCTACTTCCAGCTCCGCCACCCGCGACTGCAGAGCGATGACCTGGTTCTCGAGTTCGATGATGCGCTTGATGCCGGCGAGGTTGATGCCCTCGTCCTGGGACAGCTGCTGCACCTGGCGGAGCAGTTCGATATCGCGGGCCGAGTAGCGCCGGCCGCGCCCGGCGGTGCGGTCGGGCGAGACGAGGCCGAGGCGGTCGTACTGGCGCAGGGTCTGCGGGTGCAGACCGGAGAGCTGGGCCGCCACGGAGATGACGTAGACCGGGGTTTCCTCGGTCAGCTCGTAGGGATTGCGTCGACGGCCGTCCATCTCCTCATGCTCCCTTCGCCGCCTGGAACAGCTCCGCCCGCGGGTCCTCACCCACGGTCGCCTCGCGATACGCCTCCATCGCGTCACGGGCCTTGCCGGTCAGACCCACCGGGACGACGACCTCGACAGTGACCAGCAGGTCGCCGCGCGTGCCGTCCTTGCGGACCGCGCCCTTGCCGCGGGCGCGCATCGTCCGTCCGTTGGGCGTGCCCGGCGGCAGCTTCAGCGTGACCGGGGGCCCGCCCAGGGTGGGCACCTTCACCTCGCCGCCGAGCGCCGCCTCCGCGAAGGTCACCGGCACTGTCACCGTGAGGTTGTCGCCCTTGCGGCCGAAGGCGGGGTGGGCGCCGACGTGCACGACGACGTACAGGTCGCCCGCCGGGCCGCCCCGCTCGCCGGGCGCGCCCTTGCCGCGCAGGCGGATGCGCTGGCCGTCGCTCACCCCCGCGGGGATACGGACCTGCATCGTGCGCGAGGACTTGGCGCGGCCGCTGCCCTTGCAGATCTCGCAGGGGTTCTCCGCGATCAGACCGCGGCCCTTGCAGTCGGGGCACGGATCGGTGAGCGAGAAGCCGCCGCCCGAGCCGCGCGCGACCTGGCCGGTGCCCACGCACGTCGGGCACACCCGCGGTGTGCCGTTCGCGTCGCCGGTGCCCGAGCAGGTCTTACAGGGCGACTGCGAGGACATGCGCAGCGGAACCGTCGCGCCGTCCACCGCCTCCGTGAAGCTCAGCGTGACCTCGGACTCGATGTCCTGGCCGCGCCTCGGCTGCGTACGCGTGCCGGTGCCGGCGCCGCCGCGGTTGAACAGGCCACCGAAGACGTCCCCGAGCCCGCCGCCGAATCCGCCGCCGGCGCCGCCCGCCCCACCCTGGGGTCCGCCTCCGAAGAGGTCGCCCAGGTCGAAGTTGAACGTGCCGGCACCGCCGGCGCCGGGGCCCGGCCGGAAGCCGCCGTTGCCGAAGAGGGTGCGTGCCTCGTCGTACTCCTTGCGCTTCTTGGGGTCGCCGAGTATGTCGTTCGCCTCGGAGATCTCCTTGAAGCGCTCCTCCGCCTTGACGTTTCCCTTGTTGGCATCCGGGTGGAACTCGCGGGCGAGCTTCCGGTACGCCTTCTTGATCTCGGCCTCGGTCGCGTCCTTGGGGACGCCGAGGACCTTGTAGTAGTCCTTCTCGATGAAGTCCTTGGTGCTCATCCTCGACGTCCCTCCTTCCCTTTCACGCACCGCGCGGCCCCGACGTTCATGCGTACGGCCCGTACGCCCCGTACGTCACCGACGTCAGCCCTCGTCCGGGCCACCGCTCTCCTTGTCGTCGGCGTAGTCGGCGTAGTGGGACGCCGTCTCGGCCTCGTCGGCCCTGACCGTCTGCGCGCCCGGCTGCGGCTCGGCCACCGCCACCCGCGCGGGGCGGATGGTGCGCTCGCCGAACCGATACCCCGGCTGCAGAATCGCCACGCATGTCGTCTCGGTGACGTCGGGTGCGTAACTGTGCATCAGGGCCTCGTGGATCGTCGGGTCGAAGGGCTCGCCCTCCTTGCCGAACTGCTGCAGGCCCAGCTTGCCCGCGACGCTCTCCAGCGACTCGGCCACCGACTTGAAACCGCCGACCAGCTCGCCGTGTTCCCGAGCGCGGCCGATGTCGTCGAGCACGGGCAGGAGCTCGGTCAGGAGGTTCGCGATGGCGATCTCCTTGACCGTGATCCGGTCGCGCTCGACCCGGCGACGGTAGTTCTGGTACTCGGCCTGGAGCCTCTGCAGGTCCGCCGTGCGCTCGCCGAGTGCCGTGCGCACCTGGTCGAACTGGGCCGTCAGCCCTGCCGTCTGCTGTGCTGCCTGAGCTGCCGCCTGGGCTGCTGCCGCGTCCCCGGCCGGGGCCGCCCCCTCCATGGGGGCGGCCTTCGACTCAGCGTCTTCAGGAGTGGCGCCGGAAGGGACGTCGGGCTGGCGCGGCGGCTGCTCGTCGAAGCCCGGGGTCTCCTCCGTCACGCGGCACCATCCTTTCGGTCCTTCTCGTCGTCCACGATCTCGGCGTCGACGACGTCGTCGTCGGCGGCCTTGGTGTGCGCGCCGCCCTCATCGGCGGCACCCTCGGGACCGCCCGCGGCCTGCGCGCCCTGGGCGTCGGCGTACATCGCCTGGCCCAGCTTCTGCGAGACGGCGGCGACCTTCTCGGTGGCCGTACGAATCTCGGCGGTGTCCTCGCCCTTGAGCGCGGTCTTCAGCTCGTCGAGGGAGGCCTCGACCTCGGTCTTGACGTCGCCCGGGACCTTGTCCTCGTTGTCCTTGAGGAACTTCTCCGTCTGGTAGACGAGCTGCT